>CALFSX010000103.1 GCA_937916515.1 uncultured Planctomycetaceae bacterium
CATTTCATCAATGATATCCAGGGGGAAACGGGTATCCGGACACGCTGCTAGCCCTGGGCGACGGGAAGGCAGGCGATCATCGCACAAGCATTATCCACTGCCAGTTCGTCCGTCCTGACCAGCTGGATACGATCGCGGCCTGGAAGATCATTCCGTCGTTCTACACAGAACACACCTACTTCTTCGCGGAGACTCACATCAAAAATCGCGGAAAGGCGCAGACGGAATTTATCAGCCCGTTGAAGACCGCACTCTCCAAAGAGATTGTTTTCGCCAACCATACCGACTTCAACGTGGCTCCGATCGATCAACTGTTTGTCCTGTGGACCGCTGTCAATCGCGTCTCACGCGAGGGCCGGGTCATCGGGCCAGACGAACGCATCTCTCCGCTGGAAGCTCTGAAAGCTCTGACCATCAACCCAGCCTATTGGTATCGCGAGGAAAACACCAAGGGGTCGCTCGAAGCGGGTAAGCTCGCCGATCTCGTGATCCTCGACAAGAACCCGCTCACGGTGGCCCCGATGATGATCAAGGACATCAAAGTGTTGCAGACGATCAAAGAAGGTAAGACCGTATTTCAGACTCAGTGACAATGGTTGCTGGCTGTCGATTGAACGCGAATAATTAACACATTTCCGCAGTGTGAGGCACAATGTTTAAAGCAATTCACTTCCTGGTTATCAGCAATCTTCTGGTAACAAGCGTACTGGTCGGGCTACTCGCCTTCGGGCACCCGATGCAAACATTCGCCCAGGATGCGTCGGCACCGGCAGATGCGGTTTCCCAATCCGACTTGATCGGTTCGCAAGTGTTGGATACGCCCTATGGTGTGATGGCGATCGACAACGATTATCCCACAGACGACACAGTCGCGAAACTTTTCGCACAACGAAACCGCCAGCGGGCGACCGAAGTCTATCTGTGGTCCTTGCCCATTGTGCAATTTCAGATTTGGAGTGAACAGCAGGCGAAAGTATTCGGAAGCAAGGGAACGGACGTCGTTGTTCTGAATTCGTTTCACGAAAAAGGCGGCGTCACCACAGGGAATGCCACAACGCCTTATCTGATTTCGTTCTTTAACCTTGCTGAGACAGGTCCGCTGGTGATTGATTTTCCCAGTGGTCCGTATGCGGGCGGTATCCTGGACTGGTGGGAACGCACTCTGAACAACGGTGCTTTTTTCAACGACGGTAGTTCGGGTGTGAAGAGTGCCAAGTACCTGCTGCTGGGACCAGAACATACAGCCAAAGATCATGAAGGCAAAGGCTATTCGATCGTCCAATCACCAACGAACAAAGTCTTCTTCGGCAACCGCATTCTCAAGCCGGGTGCGGAAGCACTTGCTGAGTTTCAGAAATCGCTGATGGTCTATCCGCTGGGAAGTGAACCGAAACCGGTCAACTTCATCACGGGTATTGATAAACCCTGGTCAGGCACGCCGCCAACGGGACTCGACTATTTCAAAGCCGTGCATCGTGCGATCCAGGACGAGCCCGTGCTGCCGCAAGATAAACCGTACATGGCGTTCCTTACATCGCTGGGCATCGAGGATGGAAAACCATTCAACCCGAATCCGCAAATGGCGAAGCTTCTTGCCGAAGGTGCGAATATTGGCGAACTCATGGCCCGTGCGAATTCGATGGAACATCCGCACGCCAAATCGTACTGGCAAGGCACCCACTGGCATCGCTTACTCGATTTCCCTTTGGCTCAAGTCGATGAGAAGCGTTCTTACATCGACGAACGGGCTGCCTGGTTCTACGAGGCGATCACATCCTCCGGTCAGATGCAGACCAATACGCCTGGTTCTGGTCAGGTCTACTTGAGCACGAAACGCGACAGCGAAGGCAACGTGTTGAAAGGTGGAGAGACTTACCGAATGCGCGTCCCGGCGAATGCCCCCGCTGAACAATTTTGGGCAGTGACACTATACGCCGAGCACTCGCGTCTGTTTGTCGTTACTGCGCAAAAGAACGCCAACCTCGATTCCCGCAACGAATCGCTGAAGACGAACGATGACGGATCCGTGGACATCTACTTTGGCCCAAACACAACAAAGGTTCCCGCTGATATGCAGAACAACTGGATTCAAACCAAATCCGACGAGGGCTGGTTCCCTTACTTCAGACTGTATGCTCCGAAGAAAGAGTTCTTTGAAGAGACCTGGGCGATGGGTGATATCCAACGCATCTCCAGGTGAACCAAAGACGAAAGCAAGATTTACAGCCAGAGATAACAAGAGACCTAACTATCCAGATGGGGACGGCGTCACTCTGAGATTTCGTCGACACCGGCAAGGAACTAAATAAGCTCAAACGATGAAAGCATTGGTTCTAAATCGTTACGGCGGACCAGAGCAGGTCATGTTCGCTGACCTTCAGCGGCCCTTGCCCAAGCCTGACGAGATCCTCGTTCAGATTCACGCCGTTGGCTTGAATCCGGTGGATAACAAAATCCGGGCGGGAGAGATGAAGCCGCTCCTTCGATTACAACTGCCGGCCACAATGGGTTGCGATTTGGCGGGTATCGTGGTGGAGGTAGGTGAACGGGTCACGCGTTTCAAGCCGGGGGATGCCGTCTTCGCCAGCATTTTCGGGTTGGGTGGAGGCACGCTCGCTGAATTTGCTGTCGTAGCCGAACACGCCGCCGCGCTCAAACCGGCGTGCCTGGACTTCGTGTCAGCTGCGTCCGTTCCGATGGTGGGGCTCACCGCGTGGCAATCACTCAAGGAGCGTGCTAAGGTCATGCCCGGCCAAAAGGTGTTTATCCCCGCCGGCTCCGGCGGCATTGGGACGTTTGCGATCCAGTTCGCAAAACATCTCGGTGCCGAAGTAGCAACCACGACCAGCGCGGGTAACACGGAGCTGGTGCGGAGTCTGGGAGCTGATCAGATCATTGATTACCACACACAGGAATTTGAAGTGGTGCTCAGGGACTACGATGCCGTTCTCAGTACTCTTCCTGGCAAGTCGCAGCAGAAATCTCTGCAGATCCTGAAGTCCAGGGGCAGTGTCGTTTCACTGGTCGGGCCACCTGACGCCGCATTTGCTCGTTCGAAAGGTATGAATCGTTTCATGGTATTCGTGATGTGGCTGCTGGCACATAAGTTGCATCGCCTTGCTACGAAGCTAGGTGTCGAATACTCATTTTTGCTCATGAAACCAGACGGTTGCCAACTGGCAGAGATTGGTGAACTGATCGAAGCGGGGAGCATCCGTCCTGTGATTGACAAGGTGTTTCCATTCGACCAGGCGAAGGAGGCTCTTGCGTATCTCGCAAACGGCCGAGCCAAGGGAAAAGTGGTGGTGCAAATGAAACAGACAAACGAAAGTGTCACCAAGTGAATCCACAACCAGGGAGACCGAACATGCCGAAGTTCTGGATATCTATCGCTTTTGTTCTTCCGTTTCTGGTGAACGAGACGACACAGGCAGCCGATATCACGCCCGCCGAGGCCCGCGTCGTCGCGAAGGAGGCCTTCGTTTACGGCTACGCATTTGTCGAGAACTATCGCTCGCTTTACAAACAGGCCGTGGACTCAAACGATCCCAACTACAACGCTCCGTTCAATCAGATTGGCCACTCACGGAAAGTAGCCACACCGGCAGACAAGCAGTTCGTAACGCCGAATTCGGACACTCCGTACTCGTACATTTGGTTCGATCTGCGGGCTGAACCGGTCGTGGTGACCATGCCAAAGATCGATCAGGATCGATACTACACGGCGCAGCTTGTGGACATGCAACTGTTCAACTTCGCTTACTTCGGCACCCGGTCATACGGCAATGATGGAGGCGACTTTCTGATTGCCGGACCGGAATGGAAGGGCGATCAGCCCAAGGGTGTGAAAGCAGTAATTCGGTGCGAAACCCAATTCGCCTACGCACTCATTCGTACTCAGTTATTCAATGCCAACGACCTGGACAACGTCCATAGGATCCAGGACGGCTACAAGGTCCAGCCGCTCAGCCAGTTCCTCGGCACTTCGTCGCCACCCGCAGCCCCGACGATCGACTGGCCCAAACCATCCGAGAAAATGAGTACCTCGGCTGCGATGTTCGAGTACCTGAACTTCCTTCTGCAATTCTGCCCGCCGCACCCATCCGAGACTGAGTTGCGGAAACGATTCGTCAAGCTCGGCGTTGGTGCGGGGATGAAGTTCCAATTTGAGGAACTTCCTTTAGAAACGCAGAGTTCAATCGAGGCCGGGATCGGCGAAGTCGCCAGTGATGAGGAGCTGATGATGAAGCGACTCAACAAGCTGGAGATCACCAGCGCCGATTTATTCGGAAGCCGTAAATCCCTCAAGAACAACTACATGGCCCGCTACATGGGCGCGAAAATCGGCATCTACGGAAACACGGCCAGCGAGGCCATCTATCCAGGGTATTTCGTTGACGTGAACGGCAAGGTGCCGGACGCGTCGAAGACTCCCTACTTCCTGCGTTTTGATAAAGGGCAACTCCCGCCGGCGAGCGCATTTTGGTCGATCACAATGTATGACGGAAAAACAAAACACCTCGTCGCGAACTCACTGGATCGATATCTGCTGAACTCGACGATGCTCAAGTCTTTCAAGTTCGCCGACGACGGTTCGCTGACGACGGTTCGCTGACGATCGCTGTCCAAAGGGACTCGCCTGGTGCCGACAGCGAAGCCAATTGGCTCCCCGCCCCAGACGGCCCGTTCTACATCATCATGCGAATCTATTTCCCGAAATCTGAAGCGCTCAACGGCACCTGGAAGAAACCGGACCTGGTGCCCGTGAAGCCTTTTCATGAAGCAGGAAAACACTGATGTTTCGCCGCGATCAGGCATCGTAAGAATTCATGACACGAATTAAGCAGGCATCGTTCACGAAAGATTAACTATGGAATATCAATTTGAATCAATAGGTCCGGCACTGACCGTCATCGTGCTGGTGTTTCTTGTCGCATTCGCAGTAGTTATTCTGGGCTTGATTGTCGCTCTTGCCAGCCTGCCAGGCCATATCGCAAAGTCGCGTCAACATCCGCAGGCAGACGCCATCAATATCTGTGGCTGGCTGGGATTGCCCACGGGTGTTCTTTGGGTGGTGGCCCTGGTTTGGGCCTATTATCGGGACTCCTCTGCCACGGTTTCGACCAGCAGCGGTGCTTCAAAATTTGACGGCATCGGTCAGCAACTGACGGATCTTGAATCTGCAGTGGCATCTTTGGAATCCAGCCTGAAAGGAACCACACGATGATTCCCGCAATTCTTAGCGCCGTCTTTGTTGTTTACCTGTACAAGACCTTGAACGCCGAAAACACGCCGGACACTACATCTGGGAAATCAGGTTCAACGGCTGAATCCGAACAGGCGATCGCTTCACGCATCAGCGACCTTCAGGCTCGTGTTGAACAAGTTGCCTCAGAAGTCGCAAAGAAAGGGGGCAAGAAATGAGCTGGATTTTAGGACTCGCGTATTGCGGTTTGCTGTGGTTGGTATTCGCCAAATTTAAGCTGCTGAAGTTGTCGCTGCCGATTGCAATCATTGCGGCGTCGGTCGGCCCATCGCTGATCGTGATGCTATTGTTCTTAGCGCAGTATCTTCATCCGTTTACGTCGAACGCTCGAGTGTTTCAGGAGATCGTTCCGATCGTTCCTCAGCTTCGGCAGGCAGGACGTGTCATCAGTATTGCCGTCGAACCAAATACCCCGATCAAAGCGGGTGATGTTCTGTTTCAGGTTGACGAGGTTCCCTATCAGAACAGCGTTAACCGACTGACGGCCGCTTTGAACGAAGCCGAACAAAGTGAAAAGGTTGCTGTTGCTTCGGTGTCAGTTTCTCAGGCGGCATTGGCACGAGCAGAAGCGAATCTGAATTTCGCAACGCAGGATCGAGACAGAACAGCAAAGTTGTTCGAGGCGAAATCAGCCAGTCGTCAGGACTACGACGTTTCGTTAAACCGCTACGCTGAGGCGGACGCAGCGGTCAATCAGGCGACTGCCACCCTGACTCAATCGCAGTTGTCGATTGAACTGGCCAAGGCTCGAATCGAACAGGTTGAAACGCAACTGGCCGATGCCAAGTACGATCTTCAACAAACAACGGTTCACGCGCCGGGCGATGGATACGTGACCAACCTTCAGTTGCGAAAAGGCATGTTGGTGGGTGGAGTTGGTTCAGGTGCTGTGATGAGTTTCATTCTGGAAAGCAGCGATTCAAACCGAGGTGTCGTGGTGGCGGCTTTCAACCAGAAGAACTTTCTGCGTATTAAAGAAGGTCAATACACCGAAGTCGCTTTGTTTGGATATCCGGGGCAGATCTTCACTGGCAGAGTCATCAATGCAATCGACGTTTCCGGAGCAGGCCAGCTAACAGCTTCTGGAACCCTGCCCACAACATTGGGTGGCAACAACCCAACGGAATTCGCTGTGAGGATTAAGCTCGATAATTCTGACGACCTGCGACTTCCCGGTGGTTCGCAGGCTCAGGTTGCTGTGTACACCGAAGATCTTCAGGTCGCCGGTATTCCCGTGATGTTTCTTATCAGAGCTCAAAGCTGGATTCGCTATGTAATGTGACGTTGAGTTCTCCGCACCGAATGCACAGACGAACGTTCGACAATTCTGGTGCAATTGGTATTGAGACGTTTGTGTGCGATCTCGACAGCTACTGCTGTGCGGTTGAGTCTCGTGAACTTGTTAGAAACTTGCCTTCTGAGCATCCAAGCTGCCAATACATTGACAGCGTTGCTCGCAACTGGACCTGAACGCGCTTGTCCGATAGGATCAAGGATATCGAATTCAACGCGAGACGACTCATGCGAATCAGTAGTATTCTTCTGGTGACCTTTTCTCAGGTCACCCTGTCGCAAAGCATCCTGGCTGCGGGGGAAGCCGCCCCCGAGCAACCTCACATCATTTGCATTATGGCGGATGATCTGGGATGGCAGGACCTGCATTGTCAGGGAAATCAAATCCTGCGAACACCGCAGCTTGATCGTCTTGCAGAACAAGGAGTTCGATTCACAAACGCGTATGCGGCAGCTCCCGTGTGTTCACCAACTCGAGCGGCATTGATGACCGGGTTGGCACCAGCGCGTTTGCACATCACACAACACGGGGCTGATGGGAAACAGTTTTGGCCCGAGGGGCGGCTGATTCAACCGCCGCCAACGCAACATGAATTACCACACAGCACGACTACGCTTGCAGAGCGATTAAAATCGGCAGGTTATGTAACCGGTTTCTTTGGCAAGTGGCATCTGGGTAACGACAAGAAGTATTGGCCGACAGAACATGGATTCGACGTAAATGTTGGCGGTTGCGGAATGGGTGGCCCTCCAACGTACTTTGATCCGTACCGCATTCCGACGCTGCCACCTCGACAAGAGGGCGAATACCTGACTGATCGCCTGGCGGATGAAACAATTACTTTTCTGCGACGGGAAAAAGACAAGCCGATGTTTGTCTGCTTGTGGACCTACAACCCACACTATCCCTTTGAAGCACCAAAGGGACTTATTCCATATTACGAAGGCAAAGAAGGGCCCGGGCTGAAAAACCCTGTTTACGGCGGACAGATTGAAGCAACAGATCGCGCCATTGGACGGGTGCTGGAAGAGTTGGACGCGCTGGGAATTGCGGAGCAAAGTCTAGTGATTTTCACAAGCGACAATGGAGGCTGGTCTGGCGCGACGGACAATCTTCCGCTGCGAGAAGGCAAGGGCTATTTGTATGAAGGCGGACTGCGTGTACCATTAATCGTTCGTTGGCCGGGGATGACCAAGGCTGGCACTATTGTCGAGACGCCCGTGGTTACTATGGACCTATCTGCAACGATTTTTGACGCCGCCAGCGCGTCGCTTTCGAGTGAAGAATCGCTCGATGGCGAATCACTGCGTCCATTATTCAACGGCGAAAGATTGCAACGGGATGCTCTATTTTTCCACTATCCGCATTTCGCTTTCCATAAAGCCAATCGCCCCGGATCGGCCATTCGCTCGGAACAATACAAGCTCATCATACGGTATGACGATGATTCAGTGGAATTATTCGATCTGCAAAGCGATCCGAGTGAGACTCGCAACATTGCTGAAGCCATTCCAGACGTGACTCTCAAGCTAAAGACTCGCCTGACAGGCTGGCTTAGTGAGACAAACGCAGGACTTCCCGAGAAGATCAAATGACATTTTGCTGAACATGGAATGACCAATTAACGAACGTATC
>CALFSX010000104.1 GCA_937916515.1 uncultured Planctomycetaceae bacterium
ACAGCCGTGCCGTCGAAGGTCACGGACTTCGTGTCGGCCGCCCGCGTTCGACCGATCGCATCGAAGCCTTCGAGCGCGAAACCGAAGGGGTCGATTCGTTTGTGGCAGCCTGCGCAACGCGCGTCGCTGCTGTGGCGTTCGATCAACTGGCGTTCGCTGAGTCCTTCCGGGGCTTCTTCCGGCAACGTAGGAACGCCTTTGGGCGGATTGGGAATCTTGTCGCCAAGCAGCACTTCGCTGACCCACATGCCACGCAGGATGGCGCTTGTGCGTGATGCTCCGGAATGCTTCGCGAGCGTCGCGGAGAAGCCCAGTGCACCTCCGCGACCAAACGTCCTGAGGCCTTCCACTCGCTGCCACCCGTCTCCCTCAAAGGGGATGCCATAGTGATCGGCGAGCGGCTTGTTGAGGAACGTGTAATCTGCATCGAGTAGTGTGGACACGCTTTGATCGTTTTGGAAGAGATCGATAAAGAACCGTGTGACTTCCTCCTGCATGTCCGCACGCACTGAGGTGAACGTCGGGAAGTGGCGTTCGCTCTTTTCATCCAGCGAGCCGACATCGCGAACATGCAGGTATTGGCAACCGAACTCGGTCGCGAGCCGGCGGACTCGATCGTCCTTCAGCATGCGACGCACTTGCGCGGTCAACACTTCGGGATCGCGCAGCTTGCCCGACGCAGCAACCGATCGCAGTTCCTCATCGGGCACCGACGACCACAGGAAGTAGCTCAGCCGCGAGGCGAGTTCCCAATCATTGACCGGACCAGTGCGCGCCGCCGGAGTCTCGCTGCGATACAGGAATGTCGACGAGGTCAGGACGCGAGTCAGCATCAGTCGCGGCGGCATGTTTCTCAACTCCTTGATCTCCGCGTCGGTCAGCGGGCGACGCCAGGCGAGCGCGGCGAGGTCGATCACCGCTTGTCGCTGATCGGTGTCGGCCTGTATTTGGCGGGCGCGAAATTCCTCTGCCGCCTGCCGGATGGGCTGACGCATCGGCTCGAACTCGACAACCAGGTCGGGGCGATCCTGCGTCGCGAACTGATAGATCTGCTCAAACGCATTGACCTGCTTGAGCGGCGCTTCGCTGACGAACAACAACTCCGCCCACAATCGGTCAAGTTCTTTCGCCTCCTGTTCCGTGAGGATCAGTCGCCGAAGTTGATCGTCTTCACGGTAGAACAGCGTCAGCGTGACAACTTCATCCACGGGCACGATTCGCATGTAGCACAACGCGATCGGGAAGAGTTTGCGAAACTCCTCGAAGCTCGCCTCGAACCGCTGCTGAGCCGGGCTGCCATCGCCCACGATGATCGGGACACCGGGAACGGCGGTCGAGACCGGTGCTGTGGGCTTCTGTTTCAGAACCTGGGCCTGCACACTTCCTTCGCCCGGCTTTTCGAGCCGCGCGGTGACGACAAACTCGGCTCCGTTCGCGAGGGCGGCGGGAATCTTCAGTTCGATGGTCTCGGGTGCGGAACTCGTGAGCGACGACTTTTCGGCGCTGCCCTTGAAGGAACGAATCGAAGCGGCCAACAACGGATGCGACAAAGAGAAGTCTTTTTCAAGATGTTCCCGCGCGAGCTTTGCCAGTTCGGGCGAAGGGTTCTTCCGCCAGTTCACAAGCGGCTCCGGAAGATCGAGTGTGGCATCTTGCGAAGTCGGCTGGCTGAGGAAGTGCCAGGGGCCGTTCGGATTCCCGGAGAGAATGTTCGGGGACACATCCTTCGCCAAATCCCACGTTTTCGTCCCGTCGGTGAGCGTGAGATTCACCGCTGTCAAGTCGCACGAGTGGTTCCCGTCACGCGGGCCGATGACGAGCGCCACGACCTGGTCCGCATCGATGCGCACGTTCTCAAACGGCCCGAGCGTGATTGGCTTCGCTCCTTCCGAAACACCGCTCGCGAGCTTTTCGGTCGTGGCGCCGCGACGGACTTCCAGAGTCCAGGTGATACCGTTGCCGCACTCGGGATGGGCGTGCGTGACCGTTCCCGAGATCGTGAGTTTCAAGGCTGTGACGGGGCTTTTCCACGCGATCACGGATGCTCGATCCGGTGCCGGGTGCGTGGCGATGCTGTGCGGTTCCATCACGCCCGGAATTCGCACGCGCGCGTCCGAGGAGTTCGCCAGCACGCCCAGGTCTCGATCTCCGCGCCATCCTTTGATGAAGTCGTAGTCCGGCGTCCGCTCCAACTTCGCCGTCATCAGCGGTTCGAGTTGCGTGCCGCCGAAGCCCAGGTAATCTCGCCAGCGCGCGAGGAGCGTGGCATCCACGTCCGCTTCTCCACCGGCCAACACCGTGAGGGCAGCTTCGGTGGATGCGATGATCCTGGTGCGGTCCGCTTCAAGGTGCCTCACCAATTCTGGCAGTTGAGCGATCGGGAAATCGGGCCGACCTTTGGCCACGAGGCGCGGATTATCCCAGACGACGGCATCGCCGGTCGCACCGTCGCCCGCGGTCCCGCCGACGAGGTAGAGCGTGTGGTCGCGGCTGCCGTCGAGTTCGACCCGCAACTCTTGCTGCGAGACCAGCGGCGAGGCCGGCTCCTGCCAGGCCGTCGGGCCTTTTGCGCGACCGATGTGCCCGATGTTGGAGAACTTCCAGAGTGCCTGCTGCCAGGGTTCGATGTCTGCGGCGACCAACTGCTTCGCCGCGAACTTCTCGCGAAGTGGGTCCAACAACACCGACGGTTGCTTCGCGGTAAGGGCAGTTCGGAGGAATTCGAGATACTTGAGACTCAGCCCAGTGGCGTTGCTTCGCCCCTGAAGCGCATCGAGATAGCGGGCGACCGGCAACCGCCCGGCCCCGGTGCCCACATCGAGCGGAATCCCCTGTTGGACCGTGAGCGAACCGCTGCCGGACGTGGTGTGCTTCGCGTAGAACGTTCGGACCCTGGCCAACGATTCGTTCGTCCAATCCTGTGGCGAATCGCTCGACGAGAAGCGAACCCCATTGGGCAGCAGGACCATGTGGCGCGAGACATCCTTTGCCGCTTCGAGGTACTTCGACAGCAGCGCTGGCGACATCACGAGCGCCGCGCCGACATTCGTAAAACCTTCGCCCGCCGCGCCGTCGACGGGGAACTCGCGAGCCGGATTGAGCGACGGCACTCCGGTCAAATCCCGCAGGGTGTACGTGTATTCGTGATTGGACAACCGTCTCAGCACAACCGGCCCCGGATCTCCCGCATTGGCCAGCGCGATCTCGTTGAGTGTCGTTTGCACCCAGCTTACCAACTGCTGTTTTTGTTCCGCCGAAAGTTGCTTCGCATCCTTCGGCGGCATTTCACCGAGCGAAAGCTGCTCCTGCACATGCTCCCAAACGTCGGGCTGCCGCCTGACATGTTCCAGCGAAGTGAAGCGCTGCAAGTCAAGCTCGCCTTCCTGCTTCTCGGTGGAATGACAGGTCACACAATAGTCGCGCAGCAGCGGTCGAATCGACTGGTCGAAAGCATCCGCAGCGAAGCCGTTCGAAGAGGACGCCACCAGCAGGGCAATCACACACACAGCAGAAAGCGTTTTCATGACAAAATCTCGTTCACAAGTCATAGAGAGACCGGTTCAAATACCCGTCAACCGCTCGTTCGAATCGCCAAATTGGTCGAGTTCCAGGCCGCCCCATTCCATGAGGCTGAGGAACAGGCTGCACATGCGGCGGTTGGGCGAATTGAGGTAATCGAGCGCGCGGCCGCCTCGGAGTTTGCCGCCAGCGCCGCCGAGCAGGATGATCGGCAACTGCTTTGCGTCGTGACTGCCGTGCAACATGCTCGAACAGTGCATGATCGAGGTGTTGTCGAGCAACGAGCGATCCCCTTCCTTGACCTCTGACATTCGCTCGCAGAGGTAAGCAAGCTGGGCCATGAAGAACTGGTTGAGTGGGATGAGTTCCGGCGGCTGAGTGTGGCTCATCTGGTGATGCTGATCTTTGGCGCCGCAGTGAGTGTGGGTTTCCGCGGAGCCATCGTTGCAGTATTTGAGGGTCGCGATCCGCGTGGAGTCGGTGCGGAAGGCCAGCAGCACGATATCGTTCATCAGCTTCCAGTAGTCCGGGATCTCAGCGGGAATGCCATCGGCGGGTCGCGGGCGATCGGGGGCAGCCAGGGTTGGGGTCCAGCCGTTGGCGTCGCGCTGCGTGTCGGCGCGTTTGATACGCCCTTCGATCTCGTGGACGCTGCCAAGATACTCTTCGAACCGCTGACGATCCGAGAGGGAGAGCCGCTGACTTAGTGACTTGGCGTCTTCAAGAACCGCATCGACGACACGACGATCGCCCCGGTTGCGATCGGTGCGGAAGAGTTGATCGAACGCCAGCGCCGGACGCGTCTCGGTCCACGTCGGCGACACCGCCGTGCTCCACGAAATGTGCGAGCTGTAGAGCAAGGGAAGCCCGTCCTGGAGTCCAGGGATCGGTCCTTCACAGCCCAGCACCAGCGAAGGGATTCGCGTGCGGTCGCCAATCCGCTGAGCCATCAACTGGTCAAAACTGACGCCCGTGTGGACTTCGGCCCCCGACAACGGCGCGCCGCTGAGCATGTTCCCGGTCTGCATGCAGTGGATGGCGCCCTTGTTGGCCTGCTCGTTCCACAGGCCGCGAAGGAAGACCAGCCGCTCCTTCCAGGGCTCGAGCGGCGTCAGGCACGGCCCGAGTTCCATACCGGCGCCCTCGCCCCTGGCCCACCAGTGCTGCGAGTGAAAGCCCATACCCGTGAATGTGACGAGCGTGCGAATGGGCGGCTGATCGGCGGCGCTGCTTCCCGCGCCCGCGGCGAAGGACAGCGATTCGAGCCACGGCAGAGCCATGGACACACCGAGTCCGCGTAGCAGTGTGCGCCGCGAGAAGGTCGAAGCGGATTGGATGGGCATCGCTATGTTCCTGTGGTTGGGAGGATAAACAATGAATGATTAATGATTATTGGAGAATGAAAATTGCAAAAGTGGGTAAGACACGAGCTGTTCAATCTGCATTTTTAGTTATCCAATAATCATTAATCATTCCTGAGTGTCTATCCGCCTGGGTTCTGTCAACATCAGGAGATTCCTTTGGTAGCGGTGGCTTCCAGCCGCCGATTGTTTGCAGAAGGACGGCGGCTAGAAGCCACCGCTACTTTCCGGTCGAATGCAGCGAAACTGCTCGCTGCGGACAATCACGAGCAAGACATCCGACCAGCGGCCGCCGTCGACCATTGTCTTCGTCAGTTCGTCGACCAGCTTCCGGTCGGAAAGCTGCACGGCGCGGCCCAGCGCGTAGCCGGTCAGTTTCCGTGCGAGCGTTCGCAACAGGTCTTCGCGGCGCGGTCCGGCGAAGTGGTTTCGCAGGCCGGCGATGTCGTCGATCTCGGTTCCGTCGCGGAGAATTCCTTTTGTGTCACCCGGCTTGAACTCACTCGCCGGGCGCAGTCGACCGATGGCGTCGAACCGCTCCATCGCCATGCCGAACGGATCGATGCGGATGTGGCAACCGGCGCACTTCGCATCCTGGCGGTGACGCTCCGTGATCTCGCGCACGGTGAGTCCTTCGGGCGGAGTTTCGGGAAGTGGCGGCACGCCGGGCGGCGGGTTCGGCAGACGTTCGCCCAACACCTGTAACAGCCACGCTCCACGCTTGATCGGACTCGTCCGCGCGGCAGCCGATTGTTTGGCGATCACCGCGCCGAAACCAAGAAACCCACCGCGCCCGTAGGCGGAAACTTTCTCGACGCGCCGCCACTCCGGACCGGTCACGCCGGGGATGTCGTAGTGCTTGGCGAGGACATCGTTGATGACCACGGCGTCGGCGGCGATCACATCGGCAACCGGGCGGTCATTGACCAGCAGGTCGTCGAAGAACCGCACAGGCTCTTCAGCCAACGCGTCGCGCAAGACCGGCGTGAACTCGGGGAAGTGCTTCAGGCTGCGACCGTGATTGGCGACGAAGTCTCGCACGCCCAGCCAGCGGGCGCCGAACTCTTCGGCCATGCCGCGCACGCGAACGTCCTTCAGCATGCGGCGGAGTTGCTCCTCCATGACCGCAGGCTCTTGGAGCTTGGCGGCCTTCGCCCGCAACTCCTCGTCGGGGATCGAATCCCAGAGGAGGAAGCTCAGCCGCGTCGCCAGTTCGTCGCCCGAGACCGGCTGCCAGTGCGACCCCGACGCGGGTTGTTCCACCCGATACAGGAACCACGGCGACGAGAGGACCCGGGCCAGAGCGGCACGGAACGCCGGATCATGTTTGGCACCCTCGGCACGGTCGGCGCGATAGGACGCGAGGATCGCCGTTCGTTCGTCGTCGGCGAGCGGGCGGCGCCACGCTCGGGCGGCGAAGCCGAGCAGTGCGTCGAGATGCTTCGGTTCCGCGGCGACCTGAGCCGCGAGAAAGGCCGTCTCTTCCCGTTTGATCTGTTCTACGAACAGTTGGATGTAGAAGAACATGATCCGCGCGCCGTCGTTGGGCTTGCGGTAGTACTGCACGAGTCCCTCATACGCGATCGGGGTGGCGAGAGCTTGCTCGCTCACAAACTCCAGTTCGCTCCACAGCCGGTCGAGTTCCGCGCGGCCCGATTCATCGAGCAGCAGCCGACGCAACGGTTCGTCTTCGCGGCGGTACAAGAACACGCTCCCCTGAGCGTCTCGCGGGATGATCGGCTGGAAAAGGACCGCAGGTGGGAAGAGAGCACGAAACTCCACCGCCGGTCGAGCCTGTTCGGCGGCGACGCGCGGATGCACGATCCGCGCGGCATGCGGGTCGCCCACTTCAGCTTTGGCGACCGGCTCAGCCAATCTCCCGCCACCGCCGGTAGCAGCGATCAGGAATGCCTGAACGGAAGCCGTCTCCGGACTGGCTTCATCCAGGCTCACATCCGCGCGAAGAAACCGAGGCAGCGTCAGTGCCTTCTGCAGCTCGGCGGGCAGTTTTCTCAGATCGATGACGACCTCGGCGCCGGCAGCCGTGACCAGAGCGGACTTTGGCACCGGTCGCCCTTGCGGGTGCTGGCCGAATTTGAGCCCGGACGCTTGTTCGATGATCTCGCGCAGTTCGGGATGCTCGGCAAACACCAGCGGCGGCCCGTCACCGCCTTCGAGTCGCAGCCGGTCCCAAACAACGAACGTGTCGGCTTGAGCGGGCAGCGCGACCAAGCGGAAGAGCGGTTCGCGCGCGGCTCCCTGCACTCGTTCGCGAGCAACGATGCGACGCAAATCCTCCCACGCGGGAAAGCCGTTGCCGACCGCCATAGCCGCATTCTTCCCGTAGTTGCCTTGAAACAACTGGTCCTGCATGGCTTTGATCGCCGCCAGGACCGGTGCCGGATCGGTCGTCGCCTCGCGCCACCGCTCTCGGACAAGGGCCAGCATGTCCGGCGGTAGACCGGCGTCCGGCAGAATCGTCGATGAGCTTCCCAGGTCAGCGAGTGCTTGTCCCAAATCCGCAGCCGCGACATGCGAGAGTTCAAACGAGACTCCATCGAGTCCCGCCGGATGAGCATCAGCGACGCGGCCCGCGACCAACAACTCGCCCGAGATCGGACTCGTCCAGGCAACGCTCACCGGACGCTTCGGTCCAGGATGCACGAAGACTGATCGCGCGGGCAACGTTGTCCAGACTTTGACGGCCTCCGCCGCCGAGTTCACGAACACCGATGGTTCGGAACCAAGGCTCCACGATTTCAGTTCGGATCGTCCGGCGTTGCTGTCGCGCCGTTCGGTGAGGAACACCGGAGTCGATGTCGTTTCCAGAAAGCTCCAACGGGCCTCGTGCTTGTCCGACCACGGGTGCCCCTTCAGCAGATTGGGCACCAGATCGGCGACGTTCCAGGTTCGCTGATCGCCAGTGGTTTCGCGGATCGTCCATTCGATGAGCGTGCTGTCGGCTCCGTGATTGTCGTTCGGAAGCACGGTCAGGAGCAGCAGTTCGCCGCGCTCGACCGAGACCTTGCTCTCGAAGGGAACCGAGCCCCCTTCCGCGACTTTCGACTCCGCGAGGACACGTTTCGACGAGGCCCACTGGGATTCGATCGTCTTCTTAGCCGACTGAAAAGCCGCCTGCCGACGTTGTTTCTCGGCGTCAATCTGGGTCGCTTTTTCGCGCCACTGCTTCGTCTGCGAATCGACTTCGGCTGAGGCTGATTGGCCATTGAGTCCCGCCCAGAGCGCGGCCAAATACGTGGCGTTGAGCTTCTCTTCAGCGGCCACCGCAGCGATGTCGGCGGCCCCGCCACGGGTGAGTCTGTCGCGGTGCTTCAACGTCGCCGCAAGGTGAGCGGCGAGCGGCGGCTCTCCATTGGGTCCGGCATGGCGAGCGTGGAAACTACGGAGCGGCTTGAGCGCTTCTTCGGTCCAATCCGGTCGCTCGGTGGAAGGGGAGAAGCGGAATCCGCTGGGCAGCAGCACGGCCCGCGCGGCAACGTCGCGAGCGGTCTGGTGATAGCGTTCGACCAGTTCGGGAGTCACCGGCATCGCGTCGCCGACGTTCGCAAACCCCTCGCCGCCGACGCTGTCGACAGGAAACTCGCGGGCCTGGGTTGGCCGCATGTCGACGTTGGTGAGATCGCGGATCGCGTTGTCGTACTCCGTGTTGCTCAGCCGTCGCAGCGTCACCGGCCCGGGATCACCAGCTCGCGCGGCCGCTTCCGCATCGAGCGCCGCATTGATCCAGTCCAGCAGTTGTTCCCGCTCAGCCTCAGTCGGTTGAGGCGCGTCCTTCGGCGGCATGTCGCCCAATCTCAAACGCTCAGCAACATCACCCAGCATCTTCGGCTTCGAGAGAATCGCCTGAGCGTTTCCAAAGCTTGTGAGATCGAGTCCGTTGTCCGTGGGAACCTTGCCATGACAGTTGCCGCACGTCTTCACAAGCAGTGGCTGAATCTGTCTGGCAAACGATTGTGCAAGGTCGTCATCACCATTGGCAGACGCGGCCGCGAGCGTGAGACACGCAATCAACGTCACGGTGCCATTCCATCGGTTACGTCGCGCCGCACCAGGCGATTTGCACCGTACGCCTACTTCTCCAGGACATCGCATCAGATTCGCTCCCTGTGGCTCTCGATGTGCGTTCGCAACTCCCGATCGGCTTCCTGAACACGACCGGCCTTAAGTGCGTCAATGACCCTTTGATGACTCTCGATGCCGCCTGACCATTCGGCCTTCTTCACACTTTCGCGGAAGCGACGAAAGAAGACGGCCAGCACGTCGGTAAACGCCATTAGCGGCGAAAGGCCGCTGGCGCAGATCAGCTCGCGATGAAAGGCGATATCCAGCTTCACCCAGCGGGCCAGGCTGCGAGCCTGCTGCAGTTCGGCATTGATCGCGTTCAGCTTGTCGTACAGAGACTCATCCTGCTTCATGCGTCTGGCGACGTGCGGCAGGACACCCGTTTCGATGAGCACTCGCGTGTCAATCAGTTCTTCCGCAGAAACGTCGTGCATCGCCGGGTGGAAGCCGAGGTATTCGGTAACCCGGTCCATGTTCACACTGCCAACGGTCAGTCCGCGCCCCGGCCTGGCCTCGACGATGCCGAGAAACTCCAGCGACTTGGTTGCTTCGCGCAGACTGGGTCGGCTGACACCGAATCTCGTTGCCAGTTCAGCCTCTGTCGGTAACCGGTCTCCGGGTTTGAGATCGCCTTCCAGAATGAACGTCTTCAGGCGATCGGCAACGACGTCGCGAAGCTTGGGCCGTTCGATCGTTTCGGTCATGAGTTTTTCTCACTGAAGTTGACGGCGGGCGATTGACAGGACACAAAACCGATGATTAGATTATCTGACAATCTTACTTTGTCAAGAGTACGCCGCCTGGTCTGCGTCGAGTTTTCTATGGAAATTCCCACATGAAAATCGCCATCACCGACTACTCGTTTCCGAGTCTCGACATCGAAGAGAGCATTCTCCGGCCGCTGGGGCACGAAATCGCCGCCCTGAAAGAGAGGAAGTCCGCCGCTGAGTTGACGACATTGGTGGCGGATGCGGATGCCGTCATCACTCAGTTTGCACCGGTCGATGCCCACGTGATCGGGGGCATGCAGCGGGCGAAGGTCATCGTCCGTTACGGCATTGGGGTCGACAACGTGGACCTCGAAGCGGCCAGGGCTCGCGGGATTCCGGTCTGCAATGTCCCGGACTACTGCATCGACGAAGTCGCCGATCACACGCTCGCATTCATACTGGGCACCACACGACAAGTGGTTCCGAACACGCTGCATGTTCGCGACGGAAAATGGGGGCTGGCAACGCCGCTTGATCAACTGCGAACTCTGCGCGATCAAACCGTGGGGATCGTCGGCTTCGGTCGCATCGGGCGTGAAGTCGCAGCACGACTGGCTCCGTTCAAGAGTCGCCGGCTGGTGTTCGACGCCTTCGTTCCTGCCGACGCCGTCCGCGCCGCCGGATGCGAGCCAGTGACGCTCGACGAACTGCTCGCCCAGTCCGACATCGTGACGCTGCACTGTCCTTCGACTCCCCAGACGAAAAAGCTGCTCAACGCGACTTCCATCGCGCAGATGAAGCCCGGATCTGTGGTCATCAATTTGGCTCGGGGCGATCTCGTCGATACAGCCGCTCTCGTGGCGGCGCTGCAATCGGGACAAATCTCTGCGGCGGCGCTCGATGTCTGCGACCCCGAACCGATCCCGGCGGACAGCCCCCTGCGATCCCTGCCCAATGTGATCGCCGCGTCGCACATCGCCTCGGCGAGTCCCAGGGCGGTGCGCAAGCTGCGCGAGACCGCCGCCAGTATCGCTGCGATGGCGCTAAGAGGCGAAGTGCTGCCCAACGTCGTTAATGGTGTCGGAACTCGGTCATTTGTGAGGGCTCACCAGGCATGATCCCGATATCACCGTTTCGGATCGAGGTGCCTCAAGACACTCTCGATGATTTACGCGAAAGGCTGCGACGCACTCGCTGGCCGGAACAAGTGTCGGGAACCGGCTGGAGTCGCGGAATCGATCTGGACTACATGAAGGAACTGGTACGGTATTGGGCCGACGAATTCGACTGGCGGAAGCAGGAAGAACGGCTCAACCGTCTCCCACATTTCCTGGCCGACTTCGACGGCCTGCGTCTGCACTTCATTCATCAGCCGGGCAACGGCCCCGCGCCGCTCCCGTTGTTCATGATGCATGGATACCCGTGGTCCTTCGTGCTGCTGGAACGCATCCTGCCGATGCTGACCGATCCCGCTTCGCACGGCGGCGATCCACGCGATGCATTCACGGTGATCGTTCCGTCGATCATTGGGTTTGGCTACTCCGCCTATCCGCCGCAGCAGGGATTTGGATTTCAGCACCATCCGCGTATCTACGACCGCCTGATGACCGAGGGGCTGGGGTATGCGCGGTACGGCATCGAAGGCGGCGACTGGGGCGGATTTCTGACGGCCCCGTGGGGATACCTGCACCCGCAGAACCTGATCGGCATACATCTCAACTGTCTGTTTCCGCGTCTGGGCGACGAGCGGGAACCGGAAGACAAGGACCCGGACATTCTCCGCGGCCTGGGCATGAAATGGGCGCCGGTCAAGCCGAAAGACCCGGACATGCTCCGCTACTGGAAGAACGTCGAACGCTATTGGATCGACGAAGGGGCCTATTGCCACCAGCAGATGACGCGGCCGCAGACGTTGGCCATCGGCATGTCCGATTCGCCTGCCGGCCTTGCGGCGTGGATCATCGAGAAGTGGCGTGCCTGGAGCGGCTGGGGGGATGATTTCGAAAAACTGTTCCCCCGCGACATGTTGCTGACCAACGTGATGCTGTACTGGGTGACGAACTCATTCTGGTCGTCGATCCGCCTGTACAGCGAGTCGTACTATCACCCCTGGGAACTCCCGGCCGGCGAGCGGATTCAGGTGCCGACCGCCGTCGCGGCCTACCCGCACGAGCTGGCTCCGATCGTCCGCAAGCGAGCCGAGCGTTATTACAACGTCGTTCATTACCATGACTATCCCCAGGGTGGTCACTTCGCCATTCACGAGCGGGCCGAGGAAATGGCTGCTGATTTGCGTGAGTTCTTCCGACCGCTGCGAAAGGACGTGCGGTAATTGCAAGACGTGGTGCTCGTAACGGGAGGCGGGGGCGTTATCGGCTCCTGGGTGCTGCGCGAACTATTTGGTCAAGGAAATCGCGTTGTCGCAAGTAGAAAATCTTTTTCACTCGGAGTCTTACATGCCCAAGCCTTTGTTTCGCGGAGTCTGTGCCTCCTCGATCACGCCCTTTCATCCCGATGGAAGTTTGTGGATCGAGCGTCTGAAGCCTCACATCGACTGGCTGATTGCAGAGCGAGTTGATGCCATTTCACCACTCGGTAGTTCCGGTGAGTTTCCGGCAATGGAGTGTGCAGACCGCGAGCGGATGCTGGCGGCGGCATTGGACGCAATCGCGGGACGTGTCCCCGTCGTCGCCGGAACACATGACTATTCCACCGCGCGCACGGTCCAGTTGTCGAAGTTCGCCGAATCCGCAGGCGCCGATGCGCTGCTGATTGTTCCACCCTACTACATGGCGCCGACTCCAGTGCAGGTGATGGACCACTATCGCCGTGTTGCCGAGGCAGTTTCGATCCCCATCATCGTCTACCACAACATCCCGCTGACGTCGGTTGATCTGACAACTGAGCATCTGCTGAAGTTGTACGAGGAGCGTGCGATCGCCGGGGTCAAGATGTCTCATCCCGAGCCAGATCGCCAGTGCCAGTTACTGCAAGCCACGCATGGAGCATTCTCGGTCTACGCAGGGATCGACACGGCCGCGTTTGAGGGGCTGTGCCACGGCTCCCACGGCTGGATTTCGGGGATTCCGAGCACGGTTCCTGCCGCTGCTCGACGGCTGTATGAACTGATTGCCATCGAGGGGAATCTGCCCGAGGCCCGCACCTTGTGGCAGAAGCTCGCGCCGCTGATGCGATTGCAATTTCAGGCTTACCACTCCAAGGGCGAAGGGGCGCACTGGTTCAGCACGATGAAAGCCGCACTCAATATGATCGGTCCGCCGGTCGGAGATCCGCAGCCACCCATTCAGCCGCTGCCGGAGGCTCATCGAAAGACACTGGCCGACATGCTGGTCAACCTGGGCTATGAAGTTCACTCGGAGGGAAGGGGATGAATCCCAGAATCGCCGACTTGCCCGATGCCACGTTCAGAGAGCCTGCGGATGCGAACGCGCACGCTGGGACCGCGAGCAGCACGCAACCGGCAGTTGCTGAATCCAGCGGTGTCGTGACTCGCATTATTGACGCTCCCGATGTCGTGCTTGTCGGTAGTGGGATCATGTCGTCGACAGTGGCGGTGATGCTCAAGCGGCTTGATCCGCGACTTCGAATTCAGATGGTCGAGGTGGCGCCCGAGCTCGCGCGGGAAGCCTCGGACGGCTGGAACAACGCGGGAACCGGGCACGCCGGTGTGTGTGAGATGAGCTACACCCCGACTCGCGATCCCGATGGTCACGTTCCGATTGCGAGCGCACTGCGCATCTTCGAACAATTTGAGCACTCGAAGCAGTTCTGGGGAGCGATGGCCGCCACAGGCGTGGTGGACGACCCGACAGGCTTCATTCACGCGGTTCCGCATCTCTGCTTTGTGAAGGGGGCTGACGATGTCGACTTCCTGCAGGCTCGGCACGCGGCGATGAAGGAGCATCATTTCTTTCGCGGCATGCAACTCACCACCGACGCAACCGTCATTCAAGACTGGGCGCCGCTTGTGATGGAAGGCCGCGAACCCGGCCCGGTGGCGGCGACGGTGGGTGATGGCACGGAGGTCAACTACGGTCTGCTCGCACGACGACTCTGCGGCTGGCTCGCGCTGCAAGAGCACTGTGGTGTCGCGACCGGTTGGAAGGTGACGCGGCTGCACCGCGGCGACGGCCAGTGGCAGCTTGGATTGCGCTGCGTCGCTACGGGGGAAGTGCGCGAACAGCGAGCGAGATTCGTGTTCGTTGGCGCGGGGGGCGGCAGTTTGCCGTTGCTGCAGACGACCGGACTCGCGGAGGTCGCGGGGTTGGGCGGCTTTCCCATCGGCGGCCAGTGGCTCGTGTGCGATGAGCCCGCGATCTGCGCGCAGCACGAGGCGAAGGTCTATGGCGCTACTCCGCCATCGTCGCCCAGCCTGGGCTCAGGACATCTCGACGTGCGGCGGCTCAATGGTCAGCGACAGCTTCTCTTTGGCCCGTTTGCCTCGTGGACAACACGGTTCCTCAAGCATTCCGGGCAATGGAGCGATCTGCCTCGCTCCATTCGCCTGAACAATTTGACCTCGCTGCTTCGTACGGCCGTGCGCAATTGGTCGCTGGTGCGATATCTGGTGACGCAGGGACTGCAAAACATGGATGATCGCATGCAGGCCCTGCGTGAATACTATCCCAACGCCCGCTCCGAACACTGGCGGCTCGTCCAGGCGGGAATCCGCGTGCAGGCCATCAAGAAAGCAGATCGCGGCGCGGTGTATTTCGGAACCGAGGTGTTCTCCTCCGTGGACCGCTCGCTCGCGGCGCTGCTGGGTGCCTCGCCAGGCGCATCGGTCTCGGTGAACATCGCGATCGAAATCGTCCAGACCTGCCTGCCTCATCTGCTCGCCAGCGCCGAAGGACGAGAGCGCATGAGGCAGATGATCCCGACCTTCGACATCGATCTCAGGCAGCCCGGCAACGCGGCCTTGTTCGAGAAAAACACCCGCGAGGCCGCAGAGAGACTGCAACTCCTTCCAAACCAATGATCACCCGCACTCAGAAAATCGCCATCGTTACCCACGCTGGCTTAGGAGCTTCACCATGAAAATCGTCCGTTACCAAACTGCGACCGGCCAGACAGCCTACGGGCGGCTTCACGCCGATGGTCGCACGACTCGCCTTGCCGGAGAAATTTTCGGCGAGCTGACGGACACGGGTGAACCGGCTGCCGTCGCAAAACTGCTCGCACCCATCGAACCGCGCGACATCATCTGCATTGGACTCAACTATCGAAAGCACGCCGCCGAAGGAAACCAGCCGATCCCCGAATGGCCGGTCGTCTTCATGAAGAACAGCGGCACACTGCAACATCCCGACGATCCAATTGTGTTGCCGCGCCAGTTGAAGAGCGACGCTGTCGACTACGAATGCGAACTCGCCGTGGTCATCGGCAAAGAGTGTCACAACGTCTCAAAGGCCGACGCCCTGGACTATGTGCTCGGTTACACTTGCGCCAACGACGTCAGCGCTCGCGATTGGCAAATGAAGTACGGTGGCACTCAATGGTGCCGAGGCAAAACGTTCGCCACTTTCTGTCCGCTGGGGCCATGTTTGACAACCGTCGATGAGATTCCAAATCCGAATTCACTCGGCATTCGTACGGTCCTGAATGGCCAGACGATGCAGGACTGGAACACGAACGACATGATTTTTGATGTGCCGACGTTGATTGAATTCCTCAGCGGCAGCACACGCCTGGCGGCAGGCACAGTGATCCTGACTGGTACGCCCCACGGAGTCGGAGGAGCACGCAATCCGCCTGTATATCTGCAACCGGGCGACACCGTGACGATCGAAATCGACGGCATTGGGAAACTGACCAACCCCGTGATTGCGGAAGGTGTGAACGAATGAAAAACCTTTTCCACAAAGAGACTTATAACAACAGAATGCTGCGGCTTCTTCCAACGGTTGCTCTGCTCACATTGTGGGGAGGTTGCCTGACATCCAATGCGGAGGAACCCCGCTTTGTCGATCATTCCCTGCTGATCGCGCCGGAGTACCCTTGCACCTGGCCCAGTCACCCGTTTCCGCGATTCGCTATCATCCACTCACGGACAATCGGGCCGGCGTCGGTTTACAACATCGACACACTGCTGATTGATGGAAACACGGGAACGCAGCTCGATGTGCCGCCTCATTCGGTTGCCCGGCCGGAGTTAAAGCGAGAGAAATCGGGACCGCTCGGCCTGGCCTACACGGACAAGATCGAACCTTGGCAGTTCGGCGGCGAAGCGTGTGTTGTCGATGTGCGTGGGATACTCGACAAAGCTCCCAAGGGAACGAGTCCGCTGATTCGCCCCGAGCATGTGGAGCGTTTTGAGAAGCAGCATCGGCAGGTTCGCTTTGGTGATGTCGTGTTGTTCCGCAGCGACTATTCCGACCACTACTACCGGCCGCTGCCCGAAGGTCGCCGCTTCATTGCCGACATTCTCGACCGTAAGGCGCCCGGTTATCCCGACCCGGATCCCGATTGCATGGAGTTGCTTGGCAAACGAGGTGTGCTCACGCTCGGAACCGACAGCGCCAGCATGGGGCCGCTGCCTGATCTGGCCGAGCCGACGCACTACGCCGGCCTCAGGTTCGGCATGATCTGGACGGAAGGAGCAACCAATCTCGGCGCGTTGCCTTCCACCGGAGCCTTCTACTGTCTGCTGGGACCGAAGCACGAAGGAGGACCATATAGCGAAGGTCGAGCGTTCTCGGTCGTTGGTGGCGAACTGCCGAAACGCCTGATCGAATCGTGTCGCAACAAACGGGCGATCGATCTGTCGCCCACGCTGTCGCCGCAACTACCGGTGACATCGCCGGGCATCGGCACTGGCAATCATCGACAGGTGTATCTGAAGGTCGACTTCCTTTACTCCGAATACCTCGACATGTGGCATCACGGACATCTGACGGACGCCATGGCCGGAACGCATCTGGTTCCGCCATCGTACGCACTGCCCGCTGACGACAAACCGATTCCTTACGCGCCGGAAGTGCGTGGCTGGCTTGAAGAGTATGAAAAAAAGTATGGACGACGAGGTTCGAGCACACGGACGACCGAACAGGTTCCCATTGAATGGACCTGTGGCGAGGCACGGGTGATCGATGTTCGTTCTCTGGTCGGTTCGACGCAGCAAGCACACTGGCCCGCTTCGCCCGAGATTACCGTCGAACACGTTCAAGCCTATGAACGAACGACGGGGAACCTGCGACCTGGTGAAGTGGTCATTTTTCGCACTGGGCACAACGACAAGTATCTTCGCCCCCAACCGGCCGACGCTGGCTTGTGGCTGGAACCGCTTCAGGGTAAATCCGAAGGCTGGTCCGCTCCTGGTCCCGACGTGATCGCATATCTCAAAGAGAAGGGCATTCGCTGCGTTGCCAGCGACGCCCCCGACCTGGGCGGCGTCGATCCCAGGAAAGCGTTGATGACCTACTGGGCGCTGGGCAGCCGTGAGATGGTCGGCGTCGAGTTCCTCGTGAATGTTGACAAGATTCCAGTCCAGGGAGCGTACTTCCTCTTCGCCGCTGTCAAGGTGCGAGACTGCCATGGCGGTCCCGGACGGGCCATTGTGTTGTGGTAAGGAAAGTCCCTCGCAGAACGTGAAAGTCACCTCATGAATGAACTCGCCCTGGAACAACGCACGCTTCGAAAAGTCGCCTGGCGGCTCGTTCCTTTCATCTGCGTTCTGTATGTGTTCAACATTCTGGACCGTTCCAACCTTGGCTTCGCGCGACTGCGAATGCAGGATGACCTCGGCCTGACGGAAGCGATGTTCAACCTGGGTTACGGCATCTTTTATCTCGGGTATCTCGCTTTTGAAGTTCCAAGCAACCTGCTGCTGCATCGCTTCGGTGCTCGCAAGTGGATTGCTCGGATCATGATCAGCTGGGGAATTATTTCGTCATGCACGATGTTTGTGACGGATCAGTGGACATTCTATGGACTTCGCATTCTGCTGGGAGTGGCCGAAGCGGGCTTCTTTCCCGGCATCATTCTGTACCTGAGCTATTGGTTTCCTCAACAGCAGCGAGCAAAGATGACGGCCTTCTTTATGGTGGCCATCGGGCTGTCGACTGTGTTCGGAAACCCGGTCTCTGGTGCGATTATGCAGTACCTCGACACGGTACTGGGAATGCACGGATGGCAGTGGTTATTTCTACTGGAAGGCATGCCGTCTGTTGTGCTTGGGTTCGTCGTACTGACCTACTTGACGGATTACCCCAAGGACGCGGAGTGGCTTTCGACGGAAGAACGCCAGTGGCTGGTCGATCGGATGCAGCGTGAGGAGCAACAACGACAACAGCGTCACAACGCCGATCGTCTGGGAGCGATTCTACAATGGCGAGTCTGGCTGTTGATCGCGATTTACTTCACGGTTGCTGTCGGTGCGAATGCTGGCGGCGCGTATTTCCCGAAGCTCATCGAAGCCCAGTTCACGACGGCCAGCACGTTTCAGATCGGCCTGCTGAGTGCACTGCCACCACTTTGTTCCGTTTTCGGAATGACGTTGTTCGGCATCAGTTCCGATCGAAGGAATGAACGTAAAGGTCACCTTGCAGCGGCGGCGTTGATGGCTGCGATCGGCTGGAGCCTGACGGCGTGGGCACCGTCGCCCGTGGTGGCGTTTACGGGTTTGTGTATTGCTCAAACGGGAATGATGAGCATGCTGCCGGTGTTCTGGACATTACCCACCGCTTTCCTGACCGGCGCCGCTGCGGCTGGTGGCATCGCCATGATCAACTCGGTCGGCAACATCGGCGGGTTTCTGGGGGCCAGTATTCTGGGAAGTTTCGGGCTGTGGTCGATGGCCGGAATCCTGCTGCTGGGGGCAATGCTGGTGACTGCCGTTCCGAATGATTCTGCGGAAAAGGAAGCGTGAGATGACAAAATCAATGTTCGATCTTTCCGGCAAAGTCGCGGTCGTGTCTGGAGCCGCTCAGGGTATGGGGCAGGCGACCGCCATTGCCGTTGCCGAGCACGGCGCCGATGTTGTGCTGGTCGATCGGAATCTTCAGGGCGCTGAAGCAACCGGAGAAACAATCAAAGCTCTTGGACGCAGGGTTCTGGTCGCAGACACCAACGTCTCTGACCCCGATGCCATTGCCGAGTTGTTTCTGCAGATTGATACGCAATTTGGTCGAGTCGATTTTCTCGGCAACATCGCGGGCGACGGCTGCCTGTCCAAGCCTGAAGACCTGTCGATCGAGGACCTGCATCGCGTTTTTCAGAATCTGGTCGTCGGTCGTTTCGCCATGTGCCAACAGGCGGGACGCCGCATGTTGAAACAAAACGGCGGCTCGATCATGAACATCGGTTCGCTCGCCAGCAGCACGGCTTTGGGTCGGGGACACATCGCCTACAGCATGGCCATGGGAGCCGTTCTGCAGATGACGCGGGAACTCAGTACCGAATGGAGTCACCGTGGAGTGCGGGTCAACTGTGTCACGCCGGCTCAGGTGACGAATCCCTCCCTGGTTGCCCGCATGCAGGATGACCCAACCCTGGAGGAACGCTTCCTGAGAGGCATTCCAGCCGGACGTCTGGGCATGCCCGACGACATCAAGGGACTCGCCGTGTTACTGGCATCCGACGCATCACAATGGATCACCGGAGCGATCATTCCGATGGACGGCGGCAACATGGCGATGAACGCGGGCGGAAGCGCTGGACACCTGGCTCACAAGGTTCAGGCATTCACGAAAAATGACAAATGATGGATGACAAATAAGTAATGACAACTACAAACACTGCAGAATGCGACCTGGACGCATCCACACTTCTGTCCCTGTTTCGGACGATGCAGATCATCCGACAGACGGAAGAGGAACTCGCGCGTTGTCATCAGCGTGGCCTGATCTTCGGAGCGTGTCATACGTATGTCGGCCAAGAGGCCATTTCAACGGGTGTTTGCGCGCATCTCACGAACGACGATCCGATCTTCAGCACGCATCGCGGCCACGGGCATGCGTTGGCCAAGGGAATGCCGCCGCGTGAACTGATGGCGGAACTGTTCGGTCGCGCGACTGGCTGCTCGCGCGGACGCGGCGGATCGATGCACCTGTTCTCGCCGGAGATCGGCATGATGGGAACCAGCGGCATCGTCGGGCCGTGCATCCTGCAGGCCTGCGGCGGCGGATACAGTTCGAAGCTCATGAAATCCGGTGGTGTTGCCGTGGCATTCTTTGGGGACGGCGCTGTCAACAACGGCGCATTTCACGAAGGCCTGAATATGGCCGCCATCTGGAAGTTGCCGGTTCTGTTCGTCTGTGAGAACAACCAGTTCGCCACCGAAGTCCCGTTCGCCTATTCCAGCGGCATTCCCGACGTCGGGCGGCGAGCGGCCAACTACGGTCTGCCAGGATTTGAGGTCGATGGCAACGACGTTCTCGCTGTGACTGAGGTCGCTCGCGAGGCGGTGGCCCGCGCGAGATCCGGCGGTGGCCCGACGCTGATCGAATGCAAAACGTATCGCACGCGAGCCCACGCCGAAGGAATGGGTGACTTTACTTATCGCACGCGTGAAGAGGTCGAACAGTGGAAGCAACGCTGCCCCATTGAGTCGCTGCGCGAGCGGATGTTGACCGAGTTCGGGATCGCCGAAGGAACGATTCAGGAGATTGAGTCGGAGGTCACCTCGCTGATCGCCGAGGCGCGTCAATTTTCGGAGACAGGCCCGTTGCCGGATGCATCGACCGCATCGGAGCATGTCTACTCGCCAGTTCGCGCCGTCGTTCAGCGCGAGGAACCGCCGCGTGATCAAGCGACGGAAACGCGTGAAATCAGCTTTTCACAGGCGACCCACGAGGCGCTCGCCGAGGAGATGGCCGTCAACCCGCGAATTTTTGTCATGGGCGAAGGGATTGGAGTTCGCGGCGGCAACTTCAACACGACGGCCGGACTGTACGAACTCTACGGCCCCGAGCGACTGTGTGACACGCCGATTTCCGAACGCGGTTTCGTGGGGCTCGCGGGAGGCGCGGCAATGACAGGCACTCGGCCCGTGGTCGACTTCATGTTCGCCGACTTCATCCTGGACTCCGTCGGCGAGATCGTCAATCAGATTGCCAAGATGCAGTACATGTCGAGCGGCCGATTGAAAATGCCGGTGTTGCTGCGAGGCTGTATCGGTATTGGGCACTCAGCGGCCACGCATCATTCGGGCAGTTACTACGCGATGTACGCGCAGGTCCCGGGTCTGCGAGTGGTTGTGCCGTCGAATGCTTACGACGCCAAGGGGTTGATGAAACACGCTCTGCGTGGCGACGACCCGGTGATGTTCCTTGAACATCGCGAAATCCTGACGATGAAACGGCACGTCCCGCAGGAGGATTACGAAATTGAGTTTGGTCGCGCGGCCATTGTCCGACAAGGGCGAGACGTCACGGTGGTGGCGCTGGCCCGCATGGTGCACCTTGCACTGTCAGTCTGTGAGGAACTCGAACGCGACGGGATCTCGGTGGAAGTGATTGACCCGCGTACGGTCTCTCCGCTCGACACGGAATCAATTCTTCAATCGGTCGCGAAGACCGGGCGATTGCTCATTGTGGATGAACCGCCAGCGCCGTGCGGGTTCGCGGCCGAGATCGCGGCACAAGTCACGGACGCCGGCTTCAATGACCTGGACGCCCCGATCCGTCGCCTGACCGGGGCCTTCACGCCGACTCCGTACAGCCCGCCGCTGGAAGCCGCCACAGTGCCGTCCGCCGCTGCCATCGCTGACACGATCCGCTCGTTGGTGAAGGAGTAATCATGGCCTTCGAAATCACAATTCCACGTTTGGGCTGGTCAATGGAGGAAGGCACTTTCTCCGGTTGGCTGAAGCAGGATGGCGACACGATTCAATGCGGTGATCCGCTCTTCGAACTGGAAGGAGAGAAAGCGATTCAGGAGATTGAAGCGGTCGACGCTGGGATCCTGCGAATCCCCGCGAACGGCCCTCAGCCGGGCAGCGTGGTCAAAGTCGGAGCCGTTGTCGGATATCTCGTCGCGGAAGGCGAGTCGCTGCCTGTCGGTCAAACACCGGACGAATCGGCGATCGTTTCAGGAAATCAGGAGCTTTCAGAAGGAACTCCTTCGCTTCCAACAGAGACAGTCGCCGTGGACGCCGCGTTGCCGCCCGCAGCAGGTCCCTCAGTTCGACGCTTGGCGAGAGAATCCGGAGTCGCTCTCGACCAGGTCGAAGGAACCGGGCGCGGTGGACGCATCCTTGCCGAAGATATCGAGCGTGCAACTTCACAACGGACGCGGAGTACTCGGACGCCAATCGCCAGCCCTCGTGCTCGTCGCACCGCTGCTGAACTGGGGATTGACTGGACACAGCTCAAAGGCACCGGCGCGGGAGGGCGAATTCGGGAGCAGGATGTGCGGGCCGCCTGCGCACCGCGAAACTCCGAAGAGACGCATCGCGCGAGTGTCGGTGGACAACGCCTGCCGCTGACAAGTCGCCGTCGCGTGATTGCGCAGCGTATGGTCGCCAGTCGACAGCAAACGGTGCCCGTCACGCTGACTACCAAAGCGGATGCTACGAATCTGGTGAACCTGCGAGAGCAGTTCAAAACCACCGGCTGTTCGTCACCGATCCCCGGTTATCAGGACATCATCATGAAGCTCGTGGCCGGGACACTGGTGCGGCATCCTCTGCTGGCCGGTCGGTGGGACGAAGATGCGATCGTGTTGCCCGCCGAGAACGAAGTTCACATCGGTATGGCTGTCGACACAGACGATGGCCTGCTCGTCCCCGTGCTTCACAACGCTGCACAGTTGTCCCTGATCGAACTGGCTGCGAAGTCACGCCAGCTCGTCGGTCAGGCGCGCGCCGGAAAACTCGCTGCCGCCGACATG
>CALFSX010000105.1 GCA_937916515.1 uncultured Planctomycetaceae bacterium
GCTGTTGCCCCTGACCCGGTTGCTCGCCCTGACCCGGCTGCTGACCCTGCCCCGGTTGCTGACCCTGTCCCGGTTGTTCGCCCTGCCTTGGTTGCTGACCCTGCCCCGGCTGTTCGCCCTGACCCGGCTGTTGCCCCTGACCCGGTTGCTCGCCCTGACCCGGCTGCTGACCCTGCCCCGGCTGTTCGCCCTGCCTTGGTTGCTGACCCTGTCCCGGCTGCTGCTGTTCGGATTCGCCGGGTTGCCGTTCTCCAGATCCATTCGGTCTTCGTTCGCTATCCTGACTGCCTGCCGGACCTCGTTGTTCCGACGGCTGTTCCTCGCCCGTCGGCTGTCCGTCTCGCCCCGTCTGCCCCTGACCTTGCTGGGCAGTCGAAGATTCCTGAGGCAACGGTGCGGCGGCGCGCTGAATACTTTGACGTGCCGGTGAAACCTGACTGCCCTGGCCATCTTCGCCCTGCTCGCCAGCGGCCTGTTCACCAGAACCGGAGCGTTCACCTGTCGGCGACTGCTGGCCTTGCTGGCCCGGCTGTGTCGGGCTGCCGGGATCTTGTCCTGTTGCCTGAGCGATCTCTGACGACAACTGATTCGCCAGATCCTCAAGTTCTTCCTGAGCTCGCTGCAGTGATTCCGTTTCACTACCGAGCACAGCATCGGCCGCGCTTTCAATTCCTTTTGTCAGATCTTCAAGTCCCTTGCGAGCAATCTGCTCAGCCTGCTGACCCTGATTCCACAAACCTCGACTCACAAGAACTTCAGTGGCTTCCAGCGCTTCGACCGGTTTCTTTTCTCGCGTTTCTCGGATGGTATCGTACAGTCGTCGTGACAATAGCGGCTCGCTTTCTTCGGCCTTTTCGACAAGCTCTTTCGCCTGCTCAAGAACGCGTTCCAGACTGTCTCGCTGCTGAGCCACTTTGTCCTGCAGACCTTCACGATCGCGTTCGTTACGAAGCGAAGGTGCCTGCCCCTGCGAACTTTCCTCTTCCGAGTTGCCCTCGCCCGCCAGTTCCTGAGCAATCTGATCCTGGCGTTCATTCATTGAACGAGCCTGGTCACGAAGATCACGCATGGCTTCCGTAAACTGATTGGATGTTTGATTACGAAAATTCTCCTGCAACTGATCGAACTCACGTTCAGCCCGAGTTCCCTCGGAAATCGCTTTCGCAAGGTCACCCTGATCCATCGCCTGAGCTGTCTGCTGCACGCGTTCTCGCGCCTGTTCGACCTGATCGCGAGTTTCCTGATTCTGCTGCTGTTGTTCGGTAGACTGCTGATCCATTGTTTCACGCAGTTCATCGACGTCTCGCAGCATTTCGCGTTGCTCGTCACGCAGGCGTTTCAGTTCGCGTTCGATCTCGTCCTTTTCTTCCTGAGTTTCCGCGGCGCGAAGTTCGGATTCCAACTGCTTCAAACGTTCGTTCAGCATTTGCTGTCGTCGAGCCAGTTCTTTCAGACGATTCAGAATCTGCAGCTGCTCACCCTGCGCCGCATTTTGTTCCTGTTGTTGCTGAGCCTGACGTTCGGATTCGTAGCGATTGCGTTCGTTGTCCAGTTCAAGCTGGTTGAGTTGCTGTTGCGAAGCACTGCTTTGCCCCTGGCCCTGTCCCTGCTGCGATTGAGATTGCTGCACTTCGTGTTCTTTTGCACGCATTCGCATCAGCCCGGCAAACGCGGATTGTTCGGCCGCCAGAGCATTGGCCAATTCGGCATCCTTCGGGTTCTGTTCGAAAGCCGTGAAGGCATCGACAGCCCGCGTCATGTCGCGTTCGACACCTTCGGCCAGCTTCGACATTTCAGCATCGGCGGCCGCTTCTTCCTTCACTTCCTGAAGCTGTTCGATTGCCTGCTGTTGAGATTCCAGAACAACCTGACCATCTTCCACAGCCTTAGCGGCAGCTTTTTCTCGCGAACGCCCTTCGCCCAGTGACCGCTGAACATTCCACGTGGCAATCATGATCTGCCGCTGCAGTTCCAGCAGCTTCTGTGTCGCACCTCCTTGTTGTTGTTCCTGCTGTTGCTGCTGCTGTTGTTGTTGTTCCTGGCTCTGCTGATCACCCTGACGAAAGATCTCTTCAAACCGACGAACTTCCGCAAACATCATGTCGCTGTAAGTACGGCGAGCCGTACCGTCTGCGGCAACGTCTTCAACGTAGAAAAAGTACGAAACAAGATCGTCTGGAGCGGCCTTCAACTTTTCCATCTCAATCACATGATGCAACGTCAGCTTCGTTTCTTTAGCGGCTGCAAGTGCTTCGACACTGCTTTGGCCACCCGCGCTCGGGCCTTCAGCAAGAGAAATAATTTCGACGCTGCCACCGCTGACCGAATACGACACGCCAAAATCTGTGAAACCAAAATCATCGGTGGCCTCCGCTTCAACATGGAATTCCTGCAACGGCGACACATTGGTGTCTTTTCCCGGAAACGTCACCTTAATTTTCGGACGCTGATTTCGAGTCACCTTCAGCGATATCGTTTCCTGTTCGGCAGGTGTTCGGCCCTGTTCATCTTCCAGATAAACCTGATACTTCAGGCTGTCGATGGCTTCCACGGTGGCCATCACGTCTGCCGATTCAGGGTCGGCGCTGATCAGTGGTATCACGCTTCCGTCTTCTGATCGCAATTCTGCAATCGCAACGGGTTTGTTCAGATGCAGCGTCAATTGGATACTTGCCCCTTCGACAGCCGTAATTCTTAGAGTGTCTTCAATCAGCTGTTCGTCTTTTCCAGTGTAGGCTGGCGGAGTAATCAAGGCATCTGCCTGTTCCAGCTTTGGGCGAACGTAGGTCGTCACCTTGAAAGACTTCGAAGCGCCGACGCCATCTGCAGAAGAGGTTGGCTTTGCTTCTGTTTCTGCGGCAACAAACGCCGCAAGAGCCGCAGGCGAGCTGCCGAAGAACACTCGATAATTCGCATCGCTGGAAACGTTGTTTACAACACCGGCGAACACACCTTCGTCAACGGTCGGCTCCATTGAGAACGTTGCTGTACCTTCCTCCGTTGTCAGGTGCAGCACCACATCGGTCGGCAGAACTCGACCGAATCTGGCCACCACAGTCAGCGACGTGCCCTTTTCAAGTTCAACATCACCGGGCTCAACCGTTAGTTCGGTTTGCCCGACAACTTCCTTTTGCCCGACTGATTCAGCCTCAAGCAATGCCTGCGGACTTTTGTTTTCGTGCCCCCATCGTCCAGCCGCGACAACGCCGGTCACCAGAAAGCAGAACGACAGAAAGCTGAGCGTCGACCATGCAAACATTTGCCGAGTCGGAATCACCGATCGCCAGTCGGATTGCCGAGCCACCTTGTCAGCTTCTTCGATCACCCATTCATTGAGAATTGATGAATGAGCCTGCTGACGAGCCGACACGTCTGCTTGCACAGCCGTCAGAACGACGTCGTTCAATTCAGGACGACTTTTTTCCACCAGTCGCGCTGTTTCAATTGCCGTAGGCGAAGCAACATTCCATCGCGACACCGCAAGGCCGATGACGGTCACACCCAAAAGAACGGGCAAACTTGTCGGGATGAAGCCCTGAAGTTCGGGCAGCATGGTCACAAGCACAATGGCGGGAACCAGCAACAGCATCCAGCAAAGTGCCTGCCGCCGAAGAACTCGCAGCTTGTACAACCGCTGAGCAACCATTCGCAAACTGCGTTCAAGAACTGTTCCGGTCATGATTGTTTCCAAACAAGGGCTTCGCCCTTGACCCAGTGGCGTGGCATGCGAGAGAACGTGGAAAGTTCTAAACGCCGAGCCGCTCCGCTGTCGCTACGAGAATGATGCGCGCACCATGCGCGGATCATTTTGAGTAAGACTTCAAAGCTGACGTGGATCTCTCCGTCGTCGAATTTCTTTCTTCTACCGTATTCATCAAACAACTTCTGCGGCTCGACGACGTTCGATCGCCGATGCCCAAAGTGACTCAACAATCAGACAGGCCAATCCTGCCAACAACAGCCAACGCCACCACTTCTGTCTTCGTTCCAGCTCATTCGAGCTCAACTGGCCGTTTGCCAGTTCCTTTTCGGCTCCTATAAGTTCGCCGGGCAACTCGTTTGTTTCCGATTCAACACCAATACCCAATACCTGCAACTGGCCAACCGGCAACATTTCGGTTTGAGACTCTGATGCTGCCAAACCTGCAATCATCAACACAGAGTACTCTTCGTCACCTGATTTTCCCGTGATGATGTATCGGCCCGGTTCATACAACTTGACTGTAGCGGCCTGCAGGTCTGATGAAGCGCTGGTTGCTCCCGATGCTTCGCGAGCCAACGTTGCAATTTCAGCGGCTGTTTGTGTGCTTTTGTCCGGAAACTGAATCGACCAATCAGCCGATGAGACCAGTTCGCCCGGTCGAATTACGTCGCCCACAGTTTGCACAAGCTGATCTTTCTGAACAGGACTTGCCAACGAAAGCACGCGAGTCAGCAACGGCGGAAAGCGAGTCGACAAAGCAAACTGACTGTCTGTCGGCTGCCAACCAGCGGCAAACAGCGTCAGCTTGCCGGATTCTCCGACGCTCACATCGACAATGGCGGGAGTCCCGGAATCAAACTTGGCAATGACTGACCAATCACCGTCTGCACGATCTTCTTCCGAGAACACCAGATTGCGGTGCTGCCAGAATTTGATGGATGAAAAATCCGCGAAGCGTGCGTCTGAAAACGCAGAGAACAGTGGATGATCGAAGTCGATGTAGGCCAACATTGCATAGTCATCAACTTTAGCTTCCTTCACTTCGAAGTTCACCGGAAGAAACTTACTGAGCGACTGAACCGTATCCACCGAAGGCGCTGCCACAAGCAATGTTCCCGATCGTTCGAAGAACTTGCCCAGTGAATCCAGCAATCCCGCAGGAACAACGTCCGTGGCCACAACAAATTTCACATCGGCGGGAATCGGCAAGACAACTCCATCATCCCTGGTCAGATCAACAATGTTGACATCGCGTTCCTGATTACCGTCCAGCACACGCTGAAGATAGTACCTCATCGATTCCGGGTCGTTCACGCTGGATGGCCCGATGTGCCCCACCTTCACAACAGGATTTTCGACCTCAGGCAAATCAATCAAATTATCAAACGGATGTTCGTCGCCAATCAACTCAACTCCCACAACGCTCTTGCCCAGCGCCGGATCGACGGGTGGCAGAATCAAGGTTCGTCGTTGACCTGGCGCGACCGTCACTTTGATCGGTTGCCCAACTGCGGCACCAGACGCATCAAATGGAGACAGCTGAAATTCCTGCTGCACAGTGTCACCAGCGCTGGAAATTCGCACGCGAGTCCGGTCGACTCGGCTATCCTGAACAAACGAGACTCCCACATTGCCTTTAACTTTGGGCGCGACGGTTTTTAGTTCGACCTCAACGTTGGCCGGCCAGTTTCCGGACTGCAATTCGTCAAGATCGCTGCCTCGCTGAAAGTCAGTAATCAGCACCAAACGGCGTCGACTGATGTTAAGCCGTTCCTGGGATTCCTGAGCCAGTTCGTCGGCAGCAATCCTCATGGCTGAGCCCGTATTTGTCGACATCCAATCGGGTTCGTAAGTATCCACAACGCCTTCGATCAAAGCCGATCGTTCACCAGAATTTGCCGCCGTCCATTTTTCACGATCAAGCAACCGGACAGTCGTATCCGAAAAGGCAACAACGCTTAGCTGATCCTGATCACCAAGTTCGTCAACGGTTTCGCGTACAATCTGCTGAACCTGTTCGTAGATACCTTCCCGACGCATGCTGGCGCTTTTGTCGACAAGAATTGTCACGGCCTGAACAACATCGCCGTCAGATTCTGTCGTCACGACTTCGCGAAGAAATGGTCGAGCGAACCCGAGCCCAATTAAAACCAAAGCAAGAATTCGCAACAGCATCAATGGCCAGTGCTCGATGTTCGAGCGTTTGGTCAACTTGGGCTGCGACGGCTTCAGAAACCTGACAACGCTAAACGGCATGTCCTGAGTCGGAGCTCGCCGAAGCATGTGCAGCACGATCGGAATCGACGCAGCCGCAACGCCAATGGCCGCAAAAAATGGAGCCAGAAAATCCATTACGCTGCCTCCAAGGCAAGCAATGCTCGCTCAAAATAGCCAGCTGCTGAATGGCACTGCACCCTTTCCGGAGACAATGGAACGCCGGAAAAATCAGTGACACACATTAGAGTTATTCTAAGCTGCACATACCCGATCATCGGCGAATCCTCCGAGCATGCAGAAATTCCGACAGCGCCATTTCCAAAGGTTCGTTTGTCACAGTTCTGACAAACGCAGCGCCTAGCTTTTCGCAAACGGCCTGAACGGCTTCGTTGTGAGCGGTTATCTTCTGAATATAAGACGCGTTTGTGTCCTCGGGATCGGCGTAGATCTTTTGCCGCGTTTCCAGGTCTTCAAACAGCCGCGGGCCGTCGATTTTCAGGTCCAGTTCAACCGGGTCAAGCACCTGAAACACAATCACGTCGTGACCGCAGCCTCGCAGTAGTTTTAGCCCAGCTTCGAATTGCTCAACCGGAGCCAGCAAGTCGGAAATCAGCACGACAAATCCGCGCTTGTTAAGCCGCCGGGCGGCATGTTCCAGAGCGTGTTCGGGGTTCGTTTCACTTCCGGATGTTGGCTCTTCAAGAGTCACCATAATCCGACGCAGTTGCCCGGGACGGTATCGTGCTGGCACAACCATGCGGACCTTTTCGTCGAACAGGCTTAGCCCCACGGCGTCTCCCTGACGATTCAACATCCACGCCAGCGATGCAGCAATCGATCGACTGTAATCGTGCTTGGTGTAACCCAGTGAGCCAAACGACATCGAGTTACTAAAATCGGCGACGATATAGCAGCGCAGGTTTGTTTCGTCTTCGAATAATCGAATAAAGCTGCGGTCGGTGCGAGCGTAAAGTTTCCAGTCGATAAACCGCGGATCGTCTCCTTGCGTATATTGACGATACTCAGAAAATTCAACAGAGAATCCATGTTTCGGACTCTTATTCAACCCCGTACGAAACCCATTCACAATCACCTTCGCGCGCAGTTCGAGCGACTTGATGCTCATGACAACCTTCGGATCCATAAAGGACGTCGAAGCGACGGATGGTGATTGAGGCGTGCTCACGCGACGGCTTCCTGTTTAGGATGAGCCACGTGCTGCAGCAATCGATCGACTAGCGTCTCGGTCGTAATACCTTCCGCCTCAGCGCGATAATTTGGCAGAATGCGATGTCGCAGCACGGGTTTCGCCAGTGCCTGAATGTCGGCCGCCGAAACATAGGGACGACCGTTTAGCAAAGCTCGAGCTTTCGCCCCCAACACCAGGTTTTGCCCGGCTCGCAAACCAGCGCCCCACGAAACAAGTTCATTGATAAAATCAGGAGACCCTTTCTGTCCGGGTCGAGACGCCGCGGCGATTCGCACAGCATAGCGAACAACTTCTTCCGCAATGGGAACTCGCTGAACAACCTGATGCAGTTCGCTGATCACGCTGCCGGCAAACAGCGAATTCACTTTTTCTCGACGCTTCGAAGTCGTCTGCTGCACAACGGCCACTTCGTCGTCTTCCGGCAGATAATCAATCAGCACGTTAAACATGAACCGGTCCAGCTGAGCTTCCGGCAAAGGATACGTGCCTTCCATTTCGATCGGGTTCTGAGTCGCCAAAACAAAAAACGGCTCCTCCAGTTTGTGAACTCGACCAGCTGCCGTCACCTGATGTTCCTGCATCGCTTCCAGCAATGCCGACTGAGTCTTTGGCGGAGTTCGGTTGATTTCATCAGCCAGCAGCACGTTTGCAAAAACGGGCCCGGGAATAAAACGCATTCGACGATGACCGTCCTCTTCTTCAAGCACTTCAGTACCCGTGATGTCTGCCGGCATCAGGTCGGGAGTAAACTGAATTCGATTGAAGTTCAGATCGAATAGCTGAGCGATGGAATTCACCAACAGCGTCTTCGCCAAACCGGGAGCACCGGTGATCAGGCAATGACCGCCGGACAGCAGGGATATCAGCAACTGCTCAACGACGTCTTTCTGGCCAATAATCACCTTCGACAGCTCCGCGTCGATATCTTTACGCAGCGAACGTAACTGAGTGATCAGTTCTCTCTCGCGTTCCGGAGTTAGTTCGCCTGCTTCCTGTGTCACTTCTTCAGTTTCAGACATTCAGTATCAACCTTCCTCAAGGGCTTCGCCCTTGACCCAGTGGCGTGGCACGCGGAAAGACGTGGAACGCTGGAATCGCCGAGCCGCTCCGTTGTCGCTTCGATAAACTTGCACGCACCATGCGAGCATCATTTTAAGATAAGACCCTGTCAAGGGCTTCGTCCCTGACTTTCGACGGGCCGGTCCCAGACATCGCTAAGTTTGGTTTATCAGTGTGTCATTGCGTAAAAAACAATATTGATTCCAAGTGGATAAGCTTTCTTTTCAGAGAACTCTTTGAAGTACCACGGATCTTCGCCTTCACGTTCCCAGCCATCTCCAAGATCTGTGTTATGGCAAATGATGGCCATCATGCGGCCGTTGTCATCGTACAGTCCGCGATAGTGCACGTCCTTGGTGTCCGGACCGCCTTCCCACGTGATCAGTTCCCCGTTGGAATCAACTCGATTCGGATGAGCACGCCCGATCGCGGGTATCTGAGGTCGTTCTTTCAAGTCGTAGACGCAATGAAAAATCGGATGCTCAAGCGGAATTTCTGTGGCATCGCGATCGGGAAACACTCGCTTCATTTCGGCCAGAAAATTGTCGAGCTCGTACTGGCCCCAAAAGTCGTCCACCATCAGAAATCCACCGTTCAGCAGATAACTGCGAAGAGCCGTCACTTCTGGTTCGGTGAAGTTTAGATCACCCGGTTCGATAATATAGATGAACGGATAGTCGAATAACGTCGGATCGGTCAGCTCAATGATGACTCCGTCCGGGTGAGTGTGCAGCGATGTTAACTGTTGCAGGCGGTATGAAAAGTTGATGTCCGCGTCTGGGTAGTCAGTCGCCCATTTGCCCCAGCGACCACCGTAGCTGTTGTATTGAATCCGGCAAAAAGTGAAAACGTCTGACTTAAATTTGTCGTCCAGCTTCCAGTCGGGAACGCCTCGCCGATCTGGCCGACCGTCCTGTCCGATCAGACTTCGCTGGCGTCCGTAGCCACGATAGCCTCCAAACTGAGCAATCGCTGCTGTAGTAACGAGCAACACGATCAACGTCGCGGTGACAGCCAACTTCGAGCGATTCATATGGTGGTTTCCAGTTTATTGGGGTCCATAAGTCTCTCAGATCGTAAGCTGATTATCCACTGCGAATAAAGTGCCGAATTACAGGATTGCCTGACAAGCAAAACAAACGCCTTTCAGAATTGCATTTGTCCGGCCAATTTGTTCCAGCTGGATAACGAGCCAAAATCACAGAACCCGTTGAACCATCAATTGCGGCCGATCACCCTTTAAGCTGGCCACGATGCAATTCAGTCGCTTGAATCTTTCCCGGGGTCCGTGAATGATGGGGGGTGAATGTTTTGTCCGCTAACACCGCGAGGCCCGGAATGTTTCGATCTGTTTCTTATTGCCTGACTTTGTGCGTATTCTGTTCGTTTACGGCATTGCTGGCCGAAGATATTCCCGGAATCGGTCCGGTGAGCGAAGTTCAACGATTGCACACAGACTTCGCCTTCACAGAAGGTCCGACCTGCGATGCAGATGGAAACCTATACTTCACAGACATCCCCAATAACCGCATTCACAAGCGAGACACCAAGGGAACGTTATCTGTATTTGCAGAACCATCCGGTCACTGCAACGGGTTAATGGTCGTCGGCGACCGGCTCTTGGCCTGCGAAATGGATGGCCAGCTAAAGCAGTACGACCTTGCCACCGCCAAAGAAACATCGCTGGCAAGCACATACAAAGACACTCGGTTTAACGCCCCCAACGATGTCGTCATCGACAAATCGGGAGGCATCTATTTTACCGACCCACGTTTCCGAGCTCCCGATCCGTGGCCTCAGGAAAAAGAAGCCGTCTACTATCGAGCGGCTGATGGCCAGGTGACTCGACTGATCGAAGACCGCATCGCCCCCAACGGAGTGATCCTGTCGCCGGACGAAAAGACTCTGTATGTTATTCCAAGCATGGAAAAGCAGATGTGGGCTTATTCCGTGGAATCACCGGGCAAAATCGGCAAAGGAAAGGTCTTCTGCGAGCTGACTCAGCCGGAAGGCAAGACGGACTCTGGTGGCGACGGCCTGACCATTGACACCAACGGCAACCTCTACATCACCACAGGCCTGGGCCTTCAGGTGTATGATGCAACCGGCAAGCAATTGGGAATCATCAAGATTCCCGAACAGCCCGCCAACGTCACATTCGGCGGCAAAGACCGCAAGACGCTATTCGTTACCGCTCGGACATCGTTGTATTCCGTGCAGACGAAGGCCACCGGACACGTGTTTCCCGGCAAATAGCGAAGCGGGCCCAGTCTGGAAGTATGTGGCGTAAGCTTGCGGTTGAGACGAATTGCAAGCTGGCGGCTTACGCCACAACAGTAGCTTCCAGTACATCTCTTACAAATTGCTGAGCAGCAATTGCTGCCTACATCGCGCGAGTCGCATCAGATTTGCTCCTACGCGAGCATTCGCGATCAATCGGGCGCCATCCGTTTCAACTTTCAACTCAAAACTCCAGTCACCATCTTCAGCCAGCTTATCCTGTAAAGAAACAAACTCTGCTGGCTTCTTCTGAAACCCAAACTGTCTGGACAGCATAACGTCGGCGGAGTTCTTGTAACCTTGAGTCCCCTGACTACGCCGAAGCAATTCGTCCACCAGCTCTTCCAGCTTTGCAAACACACCAAAATCTGAATTCTGTTCGCTGCCGACACAACACGCTGCAAGATCACCCTTGACAGCCAGCAATGTGAGTTGACTGGAACTTTGGGGCTGAAGCTTCACTTCAGGCTCAGAATGCGGCAGCTCAGCGCGAACAATATCCAGGCGGGCACAGTGATCCTGAATATTGATACTCAGGTTCACTGGCAACATAGATTTTCCGCATGGAATCGTGTGGCGAACCGTTGCCCATTCACCAGCCGTCTCTACTGCCGCAAATACTCGCTTCCATTCGTCTGAAGGAACTGTTTCGATGGCCGTTTGAAATGCAGACGCTAATTGAAGATCTCCATCACCATTATCGGTCAGCCGCAGACCTCCACAAATAGCTCCATCCTGAATCTGAGCCGCGATCGCCTGTCGCAATGGGCTGTCGTCTGCAAATTTTTCCTGCAGGACGGCCATCAGCGCATCCTTAAACTGATCGGGAATGCGAACCGCCAGGTCCAACGCGATCACGTCATCCGGTGAATCCGGCAACGATATCGACGGACGCTTTGCCAACTGTTGAAGATGCTTTTCCAGTGGTGTATTTTTCTTCGCGGTTAATTCAAACTCAGCTACCAGCGGCTCTGTTTCTGTTTCAGCGCTCACACTACCAGAACAGGTTTCAATATCCTGCCAAAGTGATCGAATCAACTCCGTATAGGCATCGGACATGGCTCGTCGAGCATCATAAACCTGCACAACTTCGTCGTCGCGCTGTTGAGTTCGAGTATCAACACCTTGCGAAAATTTCCCCAGATTTGACTCCCGTTGGTTGCCTGGAATCGCACTCGGATCGAAGTAGAGTGCCCACGACTTGCCCTGTGCCCGATTCACAAAGCTCTTCAAATCTGAAAACGGCGCCCGCAAAACCGCTTCTGATGGGCCACTAACAATGACACCGTCATCGTACGCGATATATGCACCGCTATAGTTGGCCTTCCCTGTGATCTTGACCCCCGGTGAGGCCCCCTTGAACACTGGCAATGGTGCCGATCGAGCCCCAAGCCTGACTCGATTGCCATCATCCTCCGCTACAGCATCCGCTCCGGCACGTTTAATCACGGCATCAATATACTTCCTGAACGCATCGTGATCGGCCGCAGCACGAAACGGAAACTGCACAAGGTATCCACGCTCATCGACGCAATTCGCCTTGCCATTGACGGGCAGAAAACCGACCGGATTGAACTCATCCAGGTCGTTCACAATGAACTGTTTGAGTGAGAATTCGGTGCGATGCTTTTCGGGTATCCACTGCTGAACAAGGTCATGGTGAATCCGCTGCTGGTCAACCGAATGGCGATAAGTATCCACAATCACCAGATAAGGACGCGACACAGGCCCTTCATCCGCCAGACCAACAGACGCCGCCATCACGAAAACAAAAAAAGCCGTTTTCATATGCCCCTCCAGCAAGCAGATCAACAAATTACACGGGTGGCCCGACCTACGTCGGGCTACCTCGATTCGCACCACCCAACTATTCTTCCATAAACAAGAATGCAAAATCGAAATCCGATTCAGGCGTCCCTCCGCCTGCAGAGGGCTGCCCCTCAACATACGCCCCAATGTAAAAATCACCAGCAGCACACACCGTAGACTCGTTGCCCTCGTTTGACAATGTCCAAACGTACGAAACGTCCTCTTCGGCGGTCGGGGTCAAGGTAAACGAACTTCCGCTAAACGACGCAATAGAGCTCCCACTGGTACCTTGACTATCATAATAATCGTAATCAGTCACGGATACACCCGAAGTAAAGTCCCAAGCCGGGTATCCCGCGGGCACCGCTGCACTAAATCCTGCCTCGGCTGACAAAGTATAGGCCCCATTCCCGGCACTTGCAGCTGTCAATGAGACAGAAGTCACCTCAACTGATGGTAAGGAGATGGAAGAGGTGCCACCACCTTCCAACGGTGGACCGCCGGGACCTCCAGGCTGCCCAACACATACGCCACCAGTACACATAACCAGCGATGCTAGAATTACAATCCGCATTTCTCAACCCTCCGACTACGTGAGAACGAACTTTCATGAGGTGAGACAAATGCGACTCACCCCGATCCACTTAACAACACAGTAGCAGGGGGGGGGTGGGGGCAATGGACATGGTGCGTTTATTTTGAATTTTGCAAAATCACCACTAAGCAAATTTTCGATAGCCCCTAAGAACTGGCCAACACCTGGACACCCGGTTAATTCGTCATCACAGACTGAGGTGCCTTGCCGCCGGTGGCGAGTGCTGCTGCATAGATACGGTAGCCTTCTGCCAAAGGATGTCCGTCGTCGTGGGTGGAATAGATTTCATCATCAGCGTCTAACGCTGAGGCCAACGACGGCAGTACGTCGATGTAGTCGATGCTGCGATTGGCCAGTTCGGATTTCACGCGAGTGCTTAAATCATCTTCGCGCTGAGCAAGCTGTTTCAATTCATTCGGCAGCAAGTCGTAAGAACACTTTTCGCAGGACGCATACACGGATTCTCTGGTCGGAATCAACATCACCACCAGGCGAACTCCCTGTCGAGCACAATTCTGATGAGCATTCGCCAGAATCGCGATCGTCTTTTGAAACGCAGCGCCAATTTGAGGATCGGATAAATCCATTTCTGCGGCAAGGCTGTTGATTCGCCTGGTTGCCATGTAGGTTGGATTCACGGGATGCGACACTTCAAACCCAGCTGGTCGACCGAGCTTCGAATGCTTCACCAACTGATCAATAGCGCTGCCAGTGGCCGTATGAAACTTCAGATTGTGCCGAAACGAATTTTCAACTTCCTGAGCTGAATCTTTTCGTTGAATGCCTCGAACAACATCCCCCAGATCGTTGCCCAGATACAGTCCTACCACGATCTGCTTTGGCTGCATCTGCAATGCTCGATCAATCAACACTTCATATTGCAGTGGTCCGTAGCCACCGACACCCAGGTTGTAAACCGTTTCATTCAACATCAATCCCAGCTGCTGAGGCCACGACTGTTCTGAATTTGCATTGAATCCCTGCGTGTGCGAATCTCCAATCGCAACGATATCAGCCTTCGCCAGAACTTCCGGATTACGAAAGCCCGTTTGATCGACGTCGTTTAGCCTGGCATCCAGCACGTATCCAAGCTCAGCATCGGGCACCATGTTGGAAGTCGTGTTGATCGGAAACGGTGTCAGGAAACGAAGTCCAATTTCCGACACAAGCACGGCAAAACAAGCCGACACAAACACCGCCGCAAGACGCAGCTTCCACTTTGCAGGAGCTGTTCGAGCCCAGCCACAAACCATGCCAGCTATCAAAAGGCCGGCGACGCCTATCATTTTAACCTTCATTCCGCCGTCAACAGCAAAGGCAACCGCAGCAGCCGCCAAACCAATGCCAACCGCCCAGCAGATAACGGCGCCGACAAACCCGGATGTAATTCCTGTTGTGCTTTGCGACGGCAGCACACGGTTCATAAAATTCAACTTCGACAGCATTCCATTGCTCTTTCGTTTTCCAACAGCCCGTCCAACAGGCCCGGTGCCGCAAAGTGTATCTCAGCAGCGAAAAACAGAGCAACGGCAACCCAGCCTCAATCTAAAGTCAGCCATTCCAGCCTGGTAAGCAGGTTTCCTGGAAAAATCCCCGAACCTGCTTCAACGAACGGGTTCCAGTTCCCGGACGCTGAACGCGAAACTGTGAAAAATGTCACCAAACGTGAGAGCTTGGCAGAACTTTTTGGGTCTCGGCACGCCATGGTTGACCAGGGCGGGACCCGACAGCAGAATCGCGGCTCAAATATCTTTCGAGCTTTTCCGCTCGTCCAAAACGGTCTGCGAAACTGTTTCAAAGGCCACGCGAATTCCACCGATCACGCCAAGCGAACTCGCCATGCACACTTCAAAGCTTGTTAACCAACTTGCCCCGTCTGCCACAATCGCCGCCGCTGCGAAAGCTCGCGAATTGCGATCCAAAGGTGTGAACGTACTTGAATTTACGCTTGGCGAGCCGGACTTTACCACGCCCGTTCATATTTGCGATGCGGCCAAAGCCGCCATGGATGCCGGACACACTCATTACACTCCAGCGACCGGCATTCCCGCTTTGAAAGCCGCTATTTGCGCAGCGTTTGAACGCGATCATGGAGTCAAATATACGCCCGCTGAAGTGACCATCAGCAACGGGGCCAAGCACGCCATTCACAACGTATTGGCCGCCTGCTGCGAACCCGGCGATGAAGTCATCATTCCGACCCCATATTGGGTCAGCTACAGCGCACTGGTGGAACTTGTGGGAGCGATTCCTGTACTCGTCGACACAACGGAAGAATCCGGCTTCTGCATGACGGCCGATCAGTTCCGCAATGCGATTACCGACAAGACTCGCATGCTGATGCTGAACAGCCCCAGCAACCCAACGGGAGCCGTTTATCCGGTTGACGCTTTGGAAGCTCTGGCAAAAGTCGCAGTCGAAAAAGACATCACCGTGCTGTCGGACGAAATCTACGGCAAGCTGATTTACGAAGGCTACACATTCCGCTCGTTTGCGTCTTTCGGAGACGAAGTGAAGGCTCGCACGATCATCGTTGACGGAGTCAGCAAAGCGTATGCCATGACGGGCTGGAGAATCGGCTGGACGCTGGCTCCCGCCAATGTCAGCAAGGCTATCGACACGCTTCAAAGCCAGGAAACTTCCAACCCCTGCAGCATCAGTCAATACGCAGCGGTCGAAGCATTAAACGGTGACCAAAACTGCATCAACGAAATGCTGGTGCACTTTCAGGAGCGTCGAGACTACGTTCTTGGCCGATTGCGAGCCATGCCGGGCCTGACGTTCGCCGACCCAGGTGGAGCGTTCTATGCGTTCTTTAACGTCAGCAGCCACTTCGGGCGAGAACTGCCGGGTGGCGTGACTGTCGACAACGCCAGCGACTTCTGCACAGCGTTGCTGGAACACGCTCACGTGGCGCTGGTCACCGGCGACGCCTTCGGAGCCCCCGGCTATGTGCGACTGTCGTTCGCAACAGACATGGACACGATCACAGCTGGCCTGGATGCTCTGGAGAAGTTTCTGACAACGTAGTCGGGGCTTCCGGAAATGCCCTGCCTGTAGCCACATTACGGATTCTACGGCATCGCGAAGGTGCACTTCTGATGGCTCGAGTTTTCGTCCTTCTGCTGCGAATCGTCCTGCCGATCGCGTTTGCCTGGTTCGCGTGGAGCATGCTTCGCACGAAGTGGGCGTTCACGATTGAAGTGGATGAAACCGGAGTTAGTTTTCACGAAGGCATCAAAACGCATCAGCAGCAACGTCTTTTAGAATTGCTGAAGAAGACCCGTTTTGTCGAAGGCCCGATGAAGATCAAAGGTCGCTACGACGAAAACGGACGACTGCAACTGAGGTTTTTCGGCAAAGCGTCGGACGCCACCAAACAGCAAATCCGTAATTTCATCGTCAATGAGATTTGACAGTGGCATTGGCAGTGGCGTTCAATTACAAGCCCCGCGATTTTAGCTGGACATCGCCCTGTCTGAATGAGCCGCAGGGCGTTAGCGCCGGTTTTTTCGTGATCCGCACTAACCGGGGCTAACGCCCTGCGGCTGATGTGGGTAGCAGAAACACCGCCCCTTCATTGAACCTGGCGCTGTCCAGTTTGAGTCTTATCTCGAAATAATGCGTGCATGATTCTCGGAGCGGCTCGGCGTTTCGAACGCCCCACGTCTTTCAGCTGTCCACGCCACCAGGTCAAGGGCGAAGCGCTTGTCAATGCAGTTGCAGCGGAGAGACTCCCACGTCGACGCCTTCAGAATAGACGATGTGATCCGGTGGATCTCCCAGCATAATCGGGCAGCCCTGAGCTGTTGTCATCGATTGAGAAATACTGGAATTCACAACCTGCTGAAACCTGTATGGTTCATGATGTACCTGGCCCAGCAAAAATCTGCCGTCGGGGCGTTGAGCAAACAAGTGATATCGTTCAAGCAGAAATTCATCCAACGTACCTTTTGCCGCCGTCACCGAAACGGACGATGAATCAATGTTCGCACTAATTGAATACTGGCCCGGCTTCTGCCCACGAGTACCAGTATAGTTCAGCAGGTCGCCCTGAACTGTCATCTGCAACGACGCATAGATGTAGTTGAGGTGCCAGAAGGTTCGAGCAATCGAAACGGCCAGTCGATGATTGGCGTCGAGGCTCAGAAACCAGACTCCTGTCTGACCACTGGCATGTCGCACGTACGTGCGAATGTTGGTCTCCAGAAACCATGAAATACCGGGCACCGGTGGCGACCACCAGGGCCGGACTTTCTGCATCGAAAACGGCACAAGTCCCAGCCACGCAGTGCCATCATACGTTTCAATTTCCAACCCATCGGGCAACAGAAGTTGCAGTTCCGCCGGAGCAACTCGCCAATGAACGAACAACAAGTTGCGCCAGCTTTGATTTCCGACAATTTTAGGTGTCTGCCTTGTCATTTGTTGCTTTTCCTCTGCAGACTCCTGCACACAAGTCGCCATTCGGAATTTTGCACATTGCCAGGCGAAGCTTAACAAAACCAGCACTCTGGCCCGCTTCCTCAGTATTTCAGCCCGCTGAAGAACCGCAAACGCAGTACTTCGCTTAACTCTGAGACGCAATCTGGCCTGTTCCGCAGCAAGTTTTGTCTCCGCCTCCCGTCAGCGAGACGATTTTCGCAGCTTGTGATACTTCGCAACAAATTTTTCAGGAAGAATAAGGTTCGATGAGGCGATGGGAGCGTTTTTCGATACCCTGCCGCTCGACGGCGTCTTTTTAACCGCAAATTTCAAACAGACTTACAGGTACAGCACATGTCACAAGAATACCCCGACGACCTGGACGGTCAGGTCATCCGCTCAATCGCTGAAGACGGCAATGACATGACGCAGCCAATGGACGTGGAATTCCATGTTGCAGCTGCGACAGAAGAAATCGCGGATGCGATTGCCGACGCTGTAGAGAAACTCGGCTACGAATCGTACGTCACGTTCGACGACGGGGAAGATGCGGAAGAAGATGAAGAAATCCCGGACCCGTGGACCTGCACCTGCCTGAAAACGATGCTGCTGGAATACGACGCCATCATGGCAGCTCAGGCAGAACTGGACGCGATCGCCAAGCCACTGGGCGGATACGCAGACGGATGGGGAACCTTTGGCAATGCGGAATAAGGGATTCGCCCATAACCCAGTGGTGCAGAATACGCAAAACGGGGGGGACGTTCTAATTGCCGAGTCGCTCCTTTGTCGCTTTGAAAGCCTGACTTAACGTGACCTTGTTCCGATCAATAGAACGGAAGGTCTTAAAGTCAGCGTCGCGAACGAACGGTCACCACTGGAAACCGAAAATATTGCGAGCTAATTGAACTTCGCTGCCGATAGCAGCGAAGTTTTTTGTGCGCTGGTAGGTCAGCTACAGCAATCAATCGGTGACGTCGATCTTAACCGCCCAGCTGCCGGCGCAACGCTTCCAGTTCGGCTTCCACTTCGCTGCTTTTTTCCTGTTGAGACTGGTTCACGGCGTGAATCGCGGTTTCGGATTCCAGTCGAACTTGAGTCGGTTCGCCTGTGAGATCAACCAGCCGCCGTTGAGCTTCAGAATGCCTCGCTTCCAAAGCTTTTTGAATGCGTAACATGTTTTGATAGTTGGATTCCGACGCATCCAGTTCTGGCTTCAATCCATCAATCAGGTCTTCGACTTCGACCTTACGTGTCAACGCCATGCGCGCACCAGTTTCGTCGCCAGCCACCAGCGACGTCTTGGCCTTTTCCAGCCAGCCTGCCACCTGGCCAGTATGAGTTTCAATTTCCTTCTGCAGCCGATCACGATTGGCAGCGGAAGTTCTGGCGACTCGCCGAGCACTTGCCAGCCCTTCTTCCATTTCGTCGATCACTTCTCGCAGAGTCTGCTGAGGATCTTCTGCTTCGTCAAGAATCTCAGTCAGGCTGCAGGTTACGATGTCGGTCAGACGGCTGAAATGAGGCATAACTGGCTACTTTTTACACAGGTCAAATCTTCCGGAAGACTGACTTCCGGCTGACAGCTAAAAACTTAACGGACGTAGTGACTAAGAATCAGCGGAATTCTCTCTGGCGGCAGGCAACAGCAAATAGCCTGAAAACTCCGGAACGCAACTTTACGGGATATGGATCAATTCAATTCTGAAACAGTTTCATCAACCAAACCCCGACACGTCAAATGGTATCGAAGCTTCTCTTTGGCCAGTCTTAATCGGCTTTTCGCAGTCGGCAACGTTGTCTGCATCGCATCAGCGACCTCAGACAGCGTTAGTGAATCAAAGTGGTGCAACATAAACGTCTGACGCTGTTCTTCCGGAAGATCTGCCAGCAGATCGTACACCACCTGCACAACTTCGTCCTGAGAAACCTTCGCCTCAGCAGAAACAACGTCGTCCGGCAGCAACGACAGCAGGTCGGTCGGTTCACCACTGCTGGAAGTCGTGACGGTAACGCGCCGAATCAATGCGTCGTGAGATGCACGCCTGACACTGTCGATGAGTAGATTCCGAGCTACGCGGAAAAACCAGCCTTTGAATCGCCCCGTGGGAATGTAGTCCCACGATTTTCGATACAGCCTAAGCAGAGCATCCTGAACCAGATCTTCAGACTTCTGAGCATCTCGCGTATTGCGGAAGAAGAAGCCGTACAGGGGAGCCTGCCAAATCGCCACAATTTCATCAAACGCCTCAGGATCTCCCTCCTGAAGGCGGATCATCCGCTGATCATCTTCGTTGTAGCGTTCAGACATTGAGCGTGTGTTGTTGAAGAAGAAAGCAAATAATGGCTGGCCCCGAACCAACTGCCCCTGCCCAATTCGGCCCCGATGCAGAGCTTATGCAGTCACCACAATTTCCGAAGGCTACACACAACCCGAACGAAGCGAAAGCGTTTCCAGGCTTGATCAGGGAAAGTAAACCTGCGTTTCGGTGGCCGTCCTTTCCGACGATTGCCCTGCGATCGTCTGTTTAAGACGATATTCCGGAAAACTACCAGGGCATTTCTGTAAGGTCGACAATCTGCGAAGCCAGACGTTTCACGGCTTCCTGTTGAGCGGTCGCCATCGATTGACCGACTTCCGGAGCGAAACTGACCTGCGAAGAATGTTGAGCCAGTTCCTGCCCGATCGCGAAAACACGCTGCTGCAGAATTTGCCCGGTACGGCGATCGATCCAGGAAATCTCAGCCCCCAGCATCAACTGGGTTTCTCGAGGATCATCAAAGCGAGTTTCGCTCAGCGGATTTTTCCGAGCGTCAACAATTCGCCCGCTCAGCACAGTGTCCGCGATTGCTTCATCAACAAGTCGGTACCCGGAACGCGATTTGATTTCCTGCTGAACAGCTTCGGTCAACAGGTAGTCCAGGTTTCGTCGAAAGCCAACGGACTGAAAGATGGGCACATGAATCGTTCGCACACCCTGCATGTTCGATGGGCCAAACATGTAGCCGCACCCGGAAATCAGCGCAGCCACAATCCCGGCAAACAGCATGCACGAGATTCTGGCAGTTCGCATCACGTTCAAAATCCTGGCAGGCGAAACGGACTCTTCTTACCGGATGGCGAACTCACAGATTTTATCGGCTCATCCCTGTTTGAAGTCGCTGGTTCTGAGGGGCCCACCGAAAGTGTCGGCAACGTTTCAAGAAATTCAGACATCCCCGGAAGGTGACGAATGAGCTTTGGATCAACCTGTCGAATCTCTCGTCGAGCCATCACGGCATAGGAAGTATCCGGATATTCCGTGATCACCTTCATGCAATGAATGGCAACCGCGACAGGATTGTCTTTTCGCTTATAGACTTCCACGTCACTCCATGCACGTTGAGCCTGTTGCAAATAGTTTTTCTTCAGATCCTCACGTATCTGCTGGCGGTCTTCGGAATCCGGAAACATGCTCAGCGTTCGCTCTTTCAGGTTTTCAGCAGACACCAAAGCAGTGCCGTCGTACATCGGCCCCTGATAGGACATTTGCTTCACGTGAGCTCCCAGCACAAAAGCCTTTTCCAGGTGTGGGCTGTCAGGATATTCGTCACGAAGATTCTGAAAGTAGTGGTCTGCTTCAATGTAGTCACCACGGCGCAGATGGTACGAAGCCATCAGCATCAATGCATCATCAGCCAATGGGCCCGTTGGATCGTTCAGCCAGATTGATTTCAAAGCTTCTCTGGCTCGCCCGCGAGTATCGATTAACGGGCGAGTCTTGTCGAAGAAGTTCGGAATCAGGCTATATCGCACAGAAGGATCACTGGCGCGAGCCTTGGTTTTTGCAGGATCGTCATCATTAACTTCAGTTTGCTGGCTGACAGTTTTAATTTGGCTGCTGGAGGCCGGATCAGAAACCTCCAACCAGATTTTCGCAATCGAAAACATGCGGCGACTGGCGTCTGCCACGTATTTGGTTGAAGGATAGTCTGCAAACAACTTGGAATAAGCGTCCTGAGCTTCAGGATACTCCTGCATCGCGTAGTAGCTTTCGCCCAGACGAAACCACGCTTCTTCGCCGATTGACGATTCTGCGTATTTCTTGGCGATCTTTTTATAACTTTTCACAGCCAGGTCATATTGCCCAGCGTCGAATTGCCGGCGAGCCACTTCGACTTCACGACTACCAGCGGCAGAAAATTTTTCACCACGCGTCAGCGCGTCTTCTTCGTTATGCAGAGCTCGTTCAAGAGGACCACGGATCTTGTCTGTGCTTAACAGATCCGACTTTGCAAACAGCCCTTCACCATCAGACGGGCGAAAAGAACGACAACCGGAAAGAGTAGACAGCCCAACAACCAGGACAACCATCAGTTGAAGTGCGTGCCGAAATACGTCAGCGTCCGGCCAACGGAAAACTCCGTTTACGCCAGCCGCCGATTCCTTTCGGTCTCCGTGCATCCTGCTTCGGTCCATGATGTCTAAAATTTCATATATCTAAGTGTGCCAGGCTTCCTGCCAAGCACATGGGTAATTGCTGAAACCGCCAGTTGGTGACATTCAGCAGATTGCTCTTTTGTCAGTCGAAGTCGTAACGAAAGAGTGGACGATTCATCGGTCATTTTTCTAAGTACAGCAATTGAACCAGCGGAAATTGAACGATGCTCATAATCCTGTTTACGACACGCACCACACAACAGTCCACCTTGACTAACCCAGTGAGCAAACTTTCCAACCAGTTCAACAGCTTCGCCGCAGGCAAAACAGTCGTAAAGATTTGGAAAAGAACCCACAAGATGAAGCAATTGAACTTCAAAACCAACAATAACCGCCGCCGAATCCCCGTTGGGATCTGACAGATCACTCAAAGCCGAAGCCGCCAGATCAAAGATTCGCGAATCCGGATCCTCTTCTTCGGTCAGACAAGACAACAAATCAGCAATGTAGTAACCACCGTACAAGGAATTTAAACTGGTTGAGACGGGTGAGAACCTTCTGACCAGCTTAGCCTGCGTCAACAAACTAAGAGTTCCCGACGACTTTCGAATGAAGACTATTTCACACGTCGAAAGCAGGTCAAGAGCAGCATCGAACGGGCCCTTAAGTCTTTTGGCACCTTTTGCGAGAGCAGAGAACCTTCCGAATTCTTTGCTGAAGAAGGTCACGACCCGGCTGGATTCGCTGAAATCCGCCTGCCGGACTACGATTGCCAGAGCTTTTTCCGTTGTCAAAAC
>CALFSX010000106.1 GCA_937916515.1 uncultured Planctomycetaceae bacterium
AGCGCTGCACTTTTCGCCCGCCAAGCGCCACACTTTCCCGCCGCCGTTTACAGGGTGGTCCCCCGACTTTGTATCCATCAGTTGATAGCGAATTTCAGCCCACCGGCGTGCTGCCACTGGGGCACTATCAGTTCCGCGTGCAAGGCATCTTCGAAAGCGTAGAACGAACAGAATTCAGTGAACCAGTGGCGTTTTCCGTGCGGACAAGGTCGCAGTTGCTGGGTGAAACAATCAATCGCGACGGTTTCCCGGAAATTCAGTGGACGCCTGTTGAAGGGGCAACGCGATATGACCTTTGGATCAACAACCAGACAACGGGGGAGAGTCAGTTTCTTCGAGAGCAGTTTCTGACAGACACGCTGTTTGTTCCGGAATCCGCTCTTCCAATTGGCAACTACAACGTGTGGGTTCGTCCACATTCCGCTAACGGATTCGCTGGCACATGGACAGGGTCGCCATTGCGAGTTGCCACCACGACAAACATTCTTGGCCCAGTCGGCGCCTCCATCAACGGTCGTCCGAAGTTTGAATGGGACCCGGTTGTTGGTGCCGAAACGTATGATCTGTGGGTGCGCCAGCTTGCTCCTGAATTCACTGATCCGATTATTCTTGTTAAAGGCCTGTCTGACACGTTTTACACATCTGAAGATTCGTTGCCGGAAGGAACGTTCGTGTTCTGGGTTCAACCTCAGGGAGCAAACGGGTTTAGGGCGTCCTGGAGTTCAGGAGTCAGGTTTCAGTCGTTTGGAACCCCCGTTATTCAAGGTCCTGAACGGGCAGCAGCAACAACGTTATCGCCGATTTCGTGGACTGATGTTAATGGAGCAGCCAGCTACGAGCTGGAGGTTGTCGATTCTGCCGGCAACATCCTGGTTCATGAATTGGGTATCGTGACGACCGTTTTCAGGCCTTCCGTGCCCTTTGCATTTGGAATAGAACACCAGGTTCGAGTGCGTGCAGTGGATACTTCCGGAGCCAGCGGCAACTGGAGTCCCACCCACCGATTCGTCACACCGCCCGACCGCGTGATATCGATCGGACCGGGACAGGATGTTCCCGATACGGGGCTTCCGGCAGGGGCCATTCGATTTTCATGGAACAGCGTTGTTGGAGCTGCTCGCTACGAATTGTGGGTGAACCAGATTGGTGGATCAAGTCGCGTCGTACACGAGAAACTTCTGACTGATACAGAATTCACGTCGCAGCCGTTTTCTGTCGGCAAATATCGATTCTGGGTTCGAGCGATCAACAGCGAAGGGCGCGCTGGGGTATGGTCAGCGCCGTTGGAGTTTACCGTCGCCGCGATCGACGATGCGGAATCACAATTACCATTCCAGATTGAAGACCTTGCATCGCTGATCGTCCACAATTGGGAGACTGTCGTGCAACCCGTCGCCGACAGTGCACAGCAAGCAATTAGCGAAAGGGAGGCATCTATTCCGGCAACTCGCCAAAGTGTCCCCGCTGTTGATCCCATTGATTCAGATTATGAATTCGAAATACCTGTACTGCCATCCGCTGAAGATCTTGATCTTGCATTCGCTGACTGGGATTCCATTGACATCTGACAATGGCCTCAGCCTTGATCCGATGAAGTGGTATGTCGATCAAAATGGACTGTGTCATGCATTGGAACGCTGCGTTGTTGGTCCGAGTCCTATACGCACATGATTCTTCGTGTGGGTTCCAGCCGGAATCAGTGTGGGATCTGTCTCGGCGGTACCGCAACACAAGACCGGGGATGCGAATCCCCGGTTTGTGGTCCGAAAACACACTCCCAAACGTCTGACGGCGCAGTGGCTCGTAGTTGTGCCAGCACAACTACGGCACTTCCATCGGGCTTGCTATCAGAGCCAGGAGGTGCGAAGTCAATTCTGCGGCGTTAAGCGACGTAGTCTTTGCCGGGCCAGTTATTCCACCAGTCCAGAAACAGGTTCAGTTGAGTTTCCACAAATCCTGTCTGGCTGGCACTTAACGAATCGGTTTCGTTGAAGTGCAGAGCGTAGTCGTTATCGCCCAGCAGAACCAAAAGATACTTGTAGAACAGTACAAGGTCCGGGCCTTCGTCGTACGTTGAAAGCACGATCAACGCTGTGTCCAGCTCTTTCGCAAATCGACGTGCTTCCACATCGCCTTTAGCGGCCTTCTGGCACAATGAAACCAGGTGCAGCACCTGTTCTGGCAGGCAGTTGCCGATTCCCGTGATCGCTCCCACTGCACCACAGTGAACAAAACCGTGAAACACCTGAGTGTCAACGCCGGCCATCAGCACGACATCGTCGTTGGCTGACGTGATGTGTTCTGCCGCGTAGCTTAAAGATGCCGCTCCGCCGAATTCTTTGAAGCCTATCAACGATGGGAATTCGCGACGCAGGTCAAAGAACAGATCGGCCTTTGTTTCGAAGCCGTAGTAGGGACTGTTGTAAATGACGGCTGGAATGTCAGGTGCGGCAGTCAGGATGCGAGCAAAGTGGTGTCGCTGAGCTGTCGCGGAAGTTCCTCGCGAAAGAACTCGAGGAATGACCATCAGGCCGTGAGCTCCCACTTTCTGCGCGTGAGCTGCATGATCTGCCGCGATCGCCGAATTCTGAGCACCGGTTCCAACGATCACTCGCACACCAGCTTCTACCAGACGCTTCACGCCTTCCTGCCGCTGAGCATCGGTGAGCAACGGCCAATCGCCCATAGATCCGCAATAGACGACGGCGTTCATGCCGACTTCCATCATCTGCTTCCCCTTTTTCACCAAAGCATCAAAGTTTGGTGTTCGGTCGGCGTTACAGGGTGTCATCAATGCCGGTACGCAACCGGTGAAGACGTTAGAACTCATTACAGGGTTTCCCGAATTTGCAGTGTTGGATAACGATTCCATCATTCAGCTGATCGCAGCTGTTTCATCGATCTTCGAATCGTACCCCGCGATGTCGGTTGTTTTGCAGCGTACCTCCGGAAAAGGGTGCAAAAGTGCAGCGAATTAATGAGCGCTTCGCAATGCTGGCATTCTCTGATTCTCGCAGTTATTGACTTAGGGGGACTTGAATTGCCGCGTCGTTTTTCGGACTGATTGGCCTGAATCGCTCACGTTTGGCCGATCGTTTGCGTAAACTTCCGTGAAAACAACCGCAAATCGCAGTGTCGCCGTCGCAATGTGCGTTGATGATGCGATCAAGAATGAAGTGTCGTCGACGATCTCATCAACGGACTTCGACAATCTGCACTATTGGAACTGTTCATGCAGCCTGAACGAATTGAAGTCCCGACCTTGCGTCGATATCTGGTCCCGTTTGATCCCAAGCGAGTTCCTCATCTGTTTGCAGATGTACTGATTATCGGCGCGGGAATCGCGGGAACTCGCGCGGCACTGGAAATTGATCCGTCGCTGCGAACAATCGTCGTGACCAAAGATCAGATTTCTCAATCCAACAGCGCGTGGGCTCAGGGAGGAATTGCGGGAGTTCTGGATCCACTGGACAACTTTGCCAACCACGTCAACGACACCATGGCGGCCGGCAAAGGAATGTGCGATCGCGACGTTGTCGAACTGGTCATCAAAGAAGCGCCGGAACGTATTCGCGAACTGATTCGCTTCGGCGCCGATTTTGATAAGTTCGAAGGCGAACTGGCGCTGACTCTGGAAGGCGGCCACAGTCACCCGCGAGTGGCTCATGCGTTGGGAGATGCAACCGGCAAGGAAGTGATGCGAGCCATGCATCAGCGAGCTTATGATTCCGACAATATCGATATCTGGCAGCGCACATTTACCATCGATCTGCTAACTCGCGAAGGCCGGTGTCAGGGAGCGTTGGTGTGGAATCCCAATCACGGACGCACGTTTGTCTGGGCCAAGCAAACCATTTTGTGTACCGGTGGCGCGGGAGCTATTTATCGTGAAACTACCAATCCGTCTATCGCTACGGCAGACGGCCACGCGCTGGCGTTTCGAGCTGGCTGCGAATTGCGAGATATGGAATTCATGCAGTTCCATCCAACCGTGTTGTACATCGCCGGAAGTTCGCGTCACCTGATTTCAGAAGCGGTCAGAGGCGAAGGCGCTCATCTGGTTGACGTCAACGGTTACCGTTTTATGTCCGACTATAACGAAGCGATGGAACTGGCTCCTCGTGATGTTGTCAGTCAGGCGATTACTCAGCAGATGGCCAAAACGTCGCATCCGTGCGTTTATCTTGACCTGTCTCCTATCGAGCCCGAAAAAATTCGTCGCCGGTTTCCTCATATCGGCAAGGTGTGCAAAGAATTCGGGCTGGATCTGACGAAAGACAAAGTGCCCGTGCGCCCGGGAGCTCACTATATGGTGGGCGGCGTGACCACAGACACCGAAGGTCGCACCTCGTTGCCAGGTTTCTGGGCCGCTGGCGAAGCGACGTCGACAGGGCTTCATGGGGCCAACCGTTTGGCAAGCAACAGCTTGCTGGAAGGCGTGGTGTTCGGTTTGCGTTGCGGTCAAAACGCTTCCAACGCAGCGTTGGGTCAGGCGGACAGTTTTACGGCTCCGCCATTGGTTTCTCTGCCCGGTCTGCCTCATCACAGCGACGAAGCTTTGGACCTTGCCGACATTCGCAACTCGCTTCGCAGCTTAATGTGGCGGAACGTGGGAATCAGTCGCAATCGAAAAGATTTGATGGAAGCTCGCCAGCAAATGGACTTCTGGGCCAACTATGTTTGCCGTCGAGATCTTTTGGAACCGGCTGGTTGGGAATTGCAGAACATGATGCTGATTGGCCGTGTCATGGCAACGGCTGCGTTGGCCAGAGAAGAGAGCCGAGGCGTGCATCTGCGAAGCGATTTCCCGGAAACCATCGACGCCGCAGCAAAGCACATCACTGTGATCGCGTCGGATGTTGAGTGACGTTTGCTGTGAGTGAATTGTTTTCAGCGACTTAGTCGCATTTCTCAGTGGCAGCTGCAGTGGATTGAGGCACAGCCTCGTTAAAAGTGTGACATGACATCGTTGAATGAACTTGAAAAGTCGATCGCTTCGGCCATGCGAATCGATCAGTTTGCGTTGCGTCGGCTTGCAAAAGCTATTCGCAATGCTCAGCAGTCGAACAAGCCGTTCGACCGTAATCTGCAAAAGCTGGAACAACAGTTACAGCGTTCTGTGCAGTTTCGTGAACAGCGAGCCGCGAGTGTTCCGAAAATTACGTATCCATCCGATCTGCCCGTTGTGGCTCGGCGAGAAGAAATTGCGGACGTTATTCGCGACAACCAGGTGGTGGTTGTGTGTGGAGAGACGGGTTCCGGAAAATCAACACAACTGCCAAAGATTGCATTGGAACTGGGACGCGGCGTTGGTGGAGTCATCGGGCACACGCAGCCGCGCAGAATCGCCGCTCGTTCTATCGCAACTCGACTTGCCGAAGAATTGAGCTGCCCGCTGAGCCAGCAGGTGGGATACCGCATTCGCTTTAACGATGCGTCTGGCCCTGGCACGCTGATTCGCCTGATGACCGACGGAATTATGCTGGCGGAAACTCAAACTGACCGCTTTCTTGATCAGTACGACACCATCATCGTGGACGAAGCTCACGAACGTTCGTTGAACATTGACTTTCTGCTGGGATACTTAAAGCGGCTGCTGCCTCGGCGAAAAGACCTGCGAGTTATCATTACCTCAGCCACAATTGACGCCGAACGCTTTGCGGCTCACTTTGAAACTGCTGGAAAGCCGGCTCCCGTGTTGCTCGTGGAAGGCCGCACCTATCCGGTGGAAACTCGGTATCGTCCGCTGGTGGTGCCCGAAGATTCTGAAACGAAGGCGGCCAATAATAATCGCAACGATGGCCCCAACAACAACGAACGCGACTGGCTGGACGGAGTCGCCGATGCGATTGAAGAACTGGCCGAAATCGACAGCGGCCACATTCTGGTGTTTCTCCCGACGGAACGAGATATTCGAGAAGCCGACAAAGTGCTGAGCGGTCGCAGATTCGCTGGCGATTCGTCGGCCACGGCCACGCAGATTGTTCCGTTGTTCGGTCGGCTTTCGATGGCCGATCAGGCGAAGGTGTTTCAGCCTTATCAGTATCGCCGCATTGTTCTGGCAACCAATGTTGCGGAATCGTCGCTGACCGTGCCCGGTATTCGCTACGTGATTGATACCGGCACCGCCAGAATCAGCCGCTATTCAGCTCGATCACGCATGCAGCGTCTGCCAATCGAACCAGTGTCGCAGGCTTCCGCGAATCAGCGTGCTGGCCGGTGCGGGCGAGTTGGTCCGGGCATCTGCATTCGTCTGTTTTCTGAAGCAGACTTCGTTGCGCGAGAAGCTTTTACGGCTCCCGAAATTCAACGTACCAATCTGGCCGCCGTCATTTTACGCACGATGAATCTGAAGCTCGGGCGATTGGACGAATTTCCGTTTCTTGATCCGCCGCGCCCGACGACCGTGCGAGAAGGCTATAAGACTCTGGAAGAACTGGGAGCGATCGAAGTTCGTCGAGCCGTGGACGCCGGTTCAAACGCAGCCGTTTCTGACGACGACTATGCCATGACGGAAACCGGTCGCCGCATGGCCGGCCTTCCCGTCGATCCCAGAATCAGTCGCATGATTTTGGCGGCCATTGAAGAACACGCGATTCCCGAAGTTTTGATTATCGCTTCAGCGTTGGAATCGCAGGATCCTCGCGACCGCCCCATGGATAAGCAGCAGGCTGCGGATGAAGCTCACAAACAGTTTCTGAACGAAGAAAGCGACTTTCTTTCGTATCTGAGTTTGTGGGATACGTGGCATGAACGCAAAAAGAAGTTGTCCAACAGTCAGTTGAGAAAATGGGCTCAACAGAATTTTGTGTCGTGGCTGCGAATGAAAGAATGGATCGACGTTCATCGGCAACTAAGAGATCTGCTGCGTGACAGCGACGACAAGACTCTGCAAAAAGCAGCCGCCCTGCATACCACAAAAGACCGCAAAAACGACTTTGCGGCTATCCACCGTTCTTTGATGACGGGGCTATTGGCTAACGTGGGCTACAAGTCGGCCGATCGAGAATACACGGGAGCTGGTGGTAACAAGCTGATGCTTTGGCCTGGGTCTGCGTTGTCGTCAAAAGGGCCCAAGTGGTTTGTTGCCGGGGAGCTGATCGAAACATCGCAGCGATTTGCCAGGACATTGGCGAAGATTCAGCCCGAATGGATCGAACCGCTTGCCGGTCATCTTGTGAAGCGAGAATATTCTGAACCGCATTGGGATTCCAAAGCGGGCAACGTGATGTGTTTTGAAAAAGTTTCGCTGTGGGGACTGCCGATTGTTCCGCGGCGCAAGACCACTTACGCCAAAGTCGATCCCGCAAAGTCGCGTGAGCTTTTGATTCAGTTTGGGCTGGTCGAACTGGCCTTGCTGTACGGAAAAACCGAAGACGAACGCGAGTCGGAATTCGCTGAAGAAGAAAACGCATTGGCGACCGGCAGTCGCAGTCGGATTACGCCCGGGAAATCGAAACTGGCGAATCCTGCGTCTGACGCATTTCGATCTGCAGCTGTCAAAAAGGGACAGGGCTGGGGACGTGAATTTCCGTTTTTGCAGCACAACGTTGATGTATTGCAACACGTGAAAGAACTTCAGGCCAGAACTCGGCGCCACGATCTACTTCCCAGCGAGGACGTGCTGTTTGAATTCTATGACCACCAGATTCCGAAAGATGTGACGGACCGTGATCGACTGAGACGTTGGTATCAGCGAACCAGTAAAACCAATCCGGGCTTGCTGCAATTCGATGAAAATCAATTTACCGATCACCAGATTCGGCATGAAAGCAATGCCGACTTTCCGGCGTCTATGACCATCGGCAATCTGGAATTGCCACTTAGCTATCAGCTTGATCCGGGGCGAGATGCGGACGGAGTGACTATTACTGTTCCGGCGGAGGCGTTGTCTCAATTGGATCACGGGCGACTTAGCTGGCTGGTTCCTGGATTGGTGGAGCAGAAAGTGACAGCATTGATTCGTTCGCTGCCCAAAAATCTGCGTCGCAACTTTGTGCCTGCTCCGGACACCGCGAAACAGATTCTGGGCCAATTGGAATTTGGCAAAGGCAACATGCTGGCGGCAGTTGCAGACAAGCTGGCCAGAATCAGTGGTGAACCTGTGCGAGCCGAAGACTTTGATCTGGCTTCCATTCCGGAACATCTGAATGCCAATATTCGTCTGACGGATAACGATGGCAAGCCCGTGACAGAAAGTCGCAGCGTTGATTCCCTGCGAAAAACCCTGCTGAAACAGGTTCAGCAGAATCCGGCAAAAGCGGCGCCGCCATCACCGGAAGAGCAGCAGTGGCGGCGAACCGGATTTAAGGATTGGGCGTTCAATGACGTTCCTGTAAGCATAACGATTCAACGAGCCGGAATGAGTCTGCAGTCGTTTCCGGCAATTCGAGACGACCATGATTCTGTGGCACTCACGTTGTGCCAGTCATCCGCAGAAGCTCAGGCCGTGCATCGCAAGGGGCTGCGGCGGCTGGTGATGCTGATTGATAAACAGCGTATTCAACGGCAAGTTGAGCATCTTCCGGACTTGAACCAGATTCGTATGCTGGGATTGGCGATTAACGGCTTCGACGTGACTGCTCAATTGCAGCTGTTGCTTGTTGAACGAGCGTACCTTTCGCCAAAGGAGATTCCTCGAACTAAATCAGACTTCGATGAGTTTCTGACCATGGGCCGAAAACGCATCAGCGTGGTTGTGCAGGAAATTGTGCAACTGGTTCCGGGCTTGCTGAAGCATCACCATCAGATTCGGCGAAATCTGGAAGTGGAAACCAATCCGATGTGGTCCGGAATCGTGGGCGGAATGTTGCAGCAGCTTAGCGAGCTTGTTCATCCGCGTTTTCTGGAAACGACTCCCTGGCCCTGGCTGGTTCAATTGCCTCGTTATATGACGTGTATCAGAATGCGATTGGATCGTTTAAATTCTGGTGGATTAAACAAAGAACAAACGATGTTGCAGGATTTTTCTCGCTACCATCTTCGCTATGTCGAACGCCGTCAGGAGCATGCGAAACAAAATCACATCGATCCCATGCTGGATCACTATCGCTGGATGTTGGAAGAATTCCGAGTCAGCTTGTTCGCTTCCAAACTGGGGACCGCGATTAAAGTTTCCGGACCAAAGCTGGACGAACACTGGCAGAAGGTTTCATAGTAAGGGCGTCGCCCTTGACCCACTTGACCCATTGGCGTGGTTTGCTGGAAGACGTAGTCCGTTCGAATCGCTGAGCCACTCCGTTGTCGCTGCTATGCGACTGTAAAAAACTGAAAGGGCCTCATCGCAAAGCTTTACTTTAAAGGTTTCGTTTCAGCAGAAGGAGGCTGTAGACGACCACGAAGCCGACGACCAGTGTGCCAAGTTTCAGAAGGCCTTTTCCAACCAGTGGGCGATAGTGTCCGACAACTTCTGCGATCACTGCCACAACGGCAATCATGGTGAACTTAAAAATTACCATGCCTCGGATTCCCCATGTGTGCAGAACCCAACGAGCGATTGGATTACCTTCAATAAGTGTGTTTGTTGTTCGACCTTCCGCACTGTACCGTAAGATCAGGTACGTCATAAAGACGTCAAGAGCTCCCACCAGAATGAACCAGCTGAGCTCTGTTTCGAACAGTAGCGAAGATTTTCTGCGTCGGTTCATTAAAGCCCGTTTCCTGTGTGAATCATTCAACGGAGATCTTGGCGAAGTTGATTAGTCCAGCCCCATGCCGACAAGTTCTGCGTTTGGAAGTCTTGCTCGTTTGGCTTCTTCCTTCAGCTTGGCAACGACAAAGAACTTATGATTGGCAACTGCCTGTTCTGTAATGTTCAGTCGTTTTGCGACATCTTTATTCGCCCATCCCAAAACAAAAATCAGCTCAACGCATTGCAGGCGTTCCCAGGCTCCGTTTTTCTTAAAGTCGCTGATTAGTTCCGCAAGGCAGGCTTCCACGACGGCCGATTCTCCATGAGATCGTTCGTGGCTTCGCATCATGCTGGAGGCTGCTCGACCGCCGGATGGTTCTCGAACAGCTCCCCCGTTTGAATCGGGTAACATCAACGGAACGGTCGGGCGACGTCCTGACCGACGCATGGCATCGATCAGCTTGTGAGCGGCGATTGAAAACAGCCACGATTCAAGAGGAGTGTTTTCATTATAGTTCGGCAGCGCCTTCAGGAATCCCATAAAGGTTTCCTGAACAATATCTTCTGCCGAAGAGCGATCACTTAATCGACTGCGGATGAAGGCCAGCAGGCGACCTTCGTACAGATCGATGCATTCTTTCCACGCATCGGCTTCTCCGTCGCGGATACGTTTGACAAGTCGCTTATCAGTTTCACTGGCGGGCATTTTACGTTCCTGATTTTCATTTCGAAGAAGGCAATCGTGACTGGCGTGCTTTCCACTGGGCCATCGTGCCAGCCAAACAGCGTGATGTCAACGGCGGACGCGTTCGCGGCCAGTGCATTCGAAAGCTGATTAGCGAAGCCGGCAGCCGAACTGGTTAAGCCGGAAAATTCCTTGCCAGGCAAGCACCTCGGCAGCACAGATTTGGTTTGTTGCACTGATTCAATACAAACAACGGTGACGTTTCACTAAACGACAGCGACAGAATGCAGAATCGAGTAATTCGGACCAGGGAAACTGAAGAAAAAAATGAAATATGATCGCAGATTGGACGTATCTTATTGCTGTGTAAGTAGATAGGGGTATTTTCGAAGTTACGTTGTTTTTAGCGCCGGCAGCACGGATTTTCCGTCTGCGGAATCGTTATATCAGATAGATTCGTTGACGATCGCCGTGCGTGGGGTGACAATAAAGGCTCTGCACGCGTTGGCTTGGTGAGCACTACCTACCCTTGAGGGGATGAATTTCTTTGAAAATCAGGATGTGGATTTTGACGCTGGTCACCGCAATCGCCCTGCCCCAGGCTGCGATTTGTGATGACGTTGCGCAACACGCCCACAGCCCGATCACCGTTCGTTCTCGTCCGGTTATTGAGCGAGTCCCCTTGAAAGTGGTTGATCCGGTCGACGTTATCGTGACTCAATTCGGTGACACTCTGATTGCTGACAAAGTTGGCAAGGTGGTTTTCCGAGTTGACTCAGAACACGAAGTCAGCATCGTTGGTCGAGACCTGACTCACCTAAGTCGCCTGGCAGATTCTCGCATGCTGGGAACTCACGTGCTGACTGCACAACCTGGTTCTGGTCGAGTTGTGCGGATTACAGAAACCGGTTTCCAATCCGATTTTCTGCACTTGCCGTTTACTCCCGGCGGGCTGGCGGTGGATGAAGTTGGTAACGTATGGACGTCCGATTCAGCGGCTGGCAAAGTTTTCCAATACGGATCTGACGGTCAACGCAAGTTGCAGGTGTCGCTATCGGAATCGATTCTGGATTTGACTCTGGGCGTCAATGGCAGCGTGGTTGCGCTGCTGCAGTCTGGCAAGTTGGTAACCGTGTTTCCTAATGAAACATCAGTGCCATCCGGTTTTGTGTCGTCAGGCACAACAAGGTTGAACTTTCATCCAGAAGGATTTGTGGTCGGGTTGGCAAGCGACAGCGACGGAAAAGCAATGTTGGTCAAGGCCGCAGCTGACAAAGACGATGTGCAGAGATTTGCGGGATTGATTCAGGGGACGTCCGCAGTCGCATTCGACAAGCTTGGCAATCTGACCTTGGCAAACCCGGATTTGCGAGCGATTACTCGAGTGACCAGTCACTTCGAAATCCCGTGCCCTCACTGCGGCACACCGGTGCCAATGACGTTTTCACCAGATGCGCCCGCTTCTCAGCAGGCAACGCGCCGGTCGTTTTAGATCTGGCTACTGAGTAGTTCCAGCTGAGCGTGCAGAGGTTGTCGCAGCCTGAATTTCGTTCAGACTTCGGGCAACTACTTCACTTCAAGGCCGCTGCGTGACAGGTGGTAGACAGCGAATGTTGCCAGCCAGTGTTCGCCTTCGTAGTGTCCGCTGGTGACATACTTCAAGCCTGCTTCAGCGTGTTTCGGGATGCTTGCGTTCAAAATGGCCAAACGCGGGTCGGTTGCTGGCAGTGCGCTGGCGATTCCCTGCATTGTCCATGATCGAGCCAGGTCCAGGCCAGCCAGGTGCACAAGGTGTCCGTCGGTGACGTCTGATACTTCGACAGGTTCCATCATTGAACCCAACTGGTTCGATGAAAGGCCCGGCAGGAATTTATCCAGCCATGCGGAGAATTCTTCGCGAGTGAGCAATCGACGCATCAAATCGGCTTCGTTGAAACCCGAAGAAAAAAAGTCGTGGCCGGAAGGTTCGTAGTGAGCGGGGTAGTTGCTGTCGTTTAGGTAGAACTGTCGTGCTTTGCTGATGACGAGTTCTTCAAATGACTTGTTGCCTACCGTCCGCGCGTAGTCGAGTTCCATTCCCAGAGCAAAGGCGGTGTCTGTGTGTGTGCCAACTCGAATCGGGAATGACAGCTTCGGCAGATAGTCAGTCGCATGTTGCAGAATAACGTCTTCCAAAGGTTTCAGGTTTTGGCGCCAGATCTTTGCGTCAGCATCGTCCCATGTGTGTAGTTCGCGAACAAGTTGCAGCAACCAGGCCCAGCCGTACATGCGTTCGAAGCTCTTGTTCTGAGGTTCCAGAAAGTACTTTGCTTCTGCCTGCATGTTTTCAGCGGTGAGTTGCTTATTGAGCGTGTCTCGAATTTCAGCCGCGACGCCGTTGTCTGGATACTGTCGCAGCAATCTAACCAGCATCCAGTGCCCGTGGACCGCAGAGTGCCAATCGAAGTTGCCATAAAACGCTGGGTGCATGTCTTTCGGTGAACGGACATCTTCCGCAGAGTTCATGACGTTGGAAGGCTTGTTGGGATATTCCTGAGGAATCCCTTTTAGTGCCAGGCGAGCGAATGATTCTACCTGTTGATTGGTGAGTGACATTGTCGAATGTCCTTCCTGAGCCGGCAGCAGGTTTGATGGAACGAACATCACAACGGCAATAAGAATCGCAGGTCGCATAACGAGCTCTCAATTTCAAAAGACATCAGTCGCATTCACGCGTGATGATAGAGCAGCCAGCTGGAACACGCGAACCATACACCCGCCGGGAATTTGAATTTTGAAGCTGAGTCAATAAAAGAAGCCCGTTGCATCGCAACGGGCTTCTTGAATGTTTTGCAGTGTGGCTGGTGTTTAGCGACGTGTTCGCGAAACGGATTGAACTCGCAACAGCGTGGCCGTTGGTCGCTGCTGGTCGATCAGCACGGGCTGGTTGGTTTGCACAGCAGTGACGTTTCCGGCAGAGTCGCGAACCAGTAGCCGAAAATACATGCGGTTCGCCATGCCTGCTCGGATTGGCATTTCGTAGCCACCCTGATCGGCCTGCCAGTCGAATACTGGTGTCCATGGGCCGGAAGTTGTTTCAGCAGATTCCAGGCGAACCGGGGTTGCTGAGTGATTCGGATCACTTATACGCCAGCTCATGCGTACTCGACCACCACCGTCAACCACCACCTGAGGCACGGACAGTTCTGCAACTGGCGGAGTTTGATCGACGACGACAACGATATCGGGAAGGTCACCCGGTTGCGGTGGAGGATCAGAAAATCCTAAACCACTTTTAACTCGAACGGCAAAGCCAAATGTTCCTTCACCGCGTGTGTCCACTTGAAACGGCGAAGTAAGGTCGCCGTCGACTCCGTATTTAAACCATTCGCGGCCGTTGTTTTCGGTCACAAACAATTCGACTGCTCCCACGCCGGAAGGTCCGACGTCGGCTACCTGATAGTCGATATCAAATACGCGATTATTGACAACCTGATGGCTTCCCGTAACAACTCCGGAAGCACTCAGCATAGAGCCAAGGCTTGAACTTCCGGCAGGCATATCCGGATAGCTGCTGTTGCTATAGGTTGAGGTCTGCATGGCTGGCACCGAAGTTGGTGAAGATGCAAACCCGCCATTGAATGGCTGACGGTTACCGCGAATTGTGGGTGTTGGAAAGTATTCATACTTCTGCGCCGGTTCCGGCAGACCGACCGGTGCCTGAACAACCGGTGCCTGAACAACGGGTGCCTGAACAACGGGTGCCTGGGCTGCCGGAATCGGAAATTGCTGGTAAGTTGGTTGAGCCTGTGTGGCCGGCGACGCTTGCGGAACCAGTGGAGTCGCTGTTTGCGACTGCTGCTGAGCCTGCGTTGGATGTTGAATCTGCATCTGGCCAGCAGAATTCGGTTGACCGTATGCCGGAGCCTGTTGAGGCGGCGGATTGTAAAACGGATTCGGCCCGACTGCCTGATTGGTGCCGGGCATCGATTGCTGGGTGGCCCCGTTTGGTGGATTGGCAGGGTAAGCAAGTTCGCGAGCAGGAGAGCTAAGCACCGCCTGGCTCGAACCACCGCCCTGATTTCCGGCAAGGTCTGAAATGAAACCGCGAACAGACACTGACGTGCCCGGTTGCGACTTGATCACAGTGTGACCGCTGGCGGCTGGAGTTACGTTGAGATCTTTCCAGCGGCCGTCCGTGCCTTCAGCGTACTCAATCTTCAGTGAACCCGGTGAAATACCAGTTTCGCTGGCTGACCACGATAAAGCGATTTCGCCATTGCCGATATCGGACATCTCAAACGAAAGTTCGGGGGCAACGGTATCGACGATGACTTCCATTTCAGGTTGAAGTCGACCATCGTTGCCGACGGGGCGTCCTGATGCGTCGATCAGCCTGACGGCGAACCCATAGCGTCCATCGGCTGGAGCGTTGAACTGGAATCCGCCGCTGCTGGCATCCACCGTCTGAATTCGCTCCATAACGGCAGCGCCGTTCAGTGAGGAAAACAGAATAGCCGAGCCCGAAACCTGAGTACCGTCAACGTTATCGACGGCAAAAGGAATGCGGAAACTGGTTGTATTGGTCAACAAAGCGTCTGAAGCCATTGCTGCGCCGAACAACGCCATTGCAGAACAACCGCGACCCAGATTTTGGATCAGATGCTTCAATTTCATTACCGCGTCCCTTTCTTATGCGACAACAAGCGCAATAAGACTGTTTGTGGTGTCACGGTATCGATATCGGTGGAACCGATTCTTTCACTTGACGCGAATGAATTGTTCGTGACGGTTGCAGCGGTCCACTGAAATAAAGTCTTCCCAGCTTCTCTGGACTAACATTGAAGCGGTGGAATCTGCCGAACTTTCTTCGTGCCTTGACAATGCTGCGGACCATCAGTCGATTCGAATCTGTTGGGGAACCAGCCTGCACCTGAACATGTTTTCAGGAATGAAATCTCGAGCTATTGCAGCTTATAGAATTTTTGCGCAGTGGCTCCAAAGATCTTTGCCTTTTCACCGGCGCTGATTGGGCCGATGATTTCAATCAGAGCCTCGTAAACCTGTTCGTAGGTTGCTGCCAATTCGCAAACCGGCCAATCGCTACCGTACATGCAACGCTCTGGACCAAAGGCTTCCAGAGCTGTTTCAATATAAGGCTTCAGGTCGGCGGGCTTCCATTTAACCCAGTCGGCTTCCGTCACCATGCCGCTAAGTTTGCAATAAATGTTCGGGTACTTCGCGGCTGCTCGCAGATCGTCTTCCCAGCCTGCTGTGATTTGATCTTTGATTTTGGGTTTTGACAGGTGGTCAATCACCATTGGTAGTTCTGGCAGCTGTTTTCCAAGTTGCACGGCATGCTTCAGGTGCTTTGTGTAAAACAGCAAGTCGTATGGCACGTTATGTTTCTGCAGCACTTTCAGTCCATTCAAGACATTGGGCTGAATGATGAAGTCATCGTTGGGTTCGTCCTGCACCACATGGCGAATGCCAACAAACTTTGGATGGTCCTTGAATTCCGCCAGTTGATCTTCGCATGCGGGCGATGCCAGATCGACCCAGCCGACGACTCCCGCGATAAAGTCATTTTGTTCGGCCAGCTTAAGCACCCAGCGATTTTCTGCGACGTTGTGTTGAGTTTGGACAAAGATACTTTTGTCGATGCCACAGCGATCGAGGTGAACTTTCAAGTCTTCGGGAAGGTAGCTTTTGCAGATTGGCTTGAGTTGATCTGACTTTAGCCAGTCATACTCGAACGGAAGGTCCAGTTGCCAGAAGTGTTGATGAGCGTCGATGATCATATTCGGGTGCCTGCTGGTGGTGTTGGAAGATGTCAAATCATAATAGCTTGCGTGAACATCGCCAGTTTCCGCAGCAATACCGCAGCAATACCGCAGCGAAAAACTTAGGAATTGCCCTGATTTAACTCCCTGATTGACAGCAATTCGCGACTTAATAAAGACCATTCCGTGGCGATTAGAAGGAATCGCGATTGCGCACGTTCTGTTATTACAGTCGCGGCGCGACGACATGCGATAGCCTCGGACTTCAGTCCGAGGTTGCCAGCTGGTTTCCGGGAAAGCCGCGGAGCGACGGCATTAGAAAAGGCCACATGTCGCCGCTCCGCGGCTTTTCATTCGTCTCGCGGCAGCCAACCTCGGGTTGAAACCCGAGGCTACCATATGTCGTCGCTCCGCGACTCACTGGTCGCAACGTGCAACGATGCTGGAAAATCAAAAAGAGTCTTGGGCGTCTATGGTATGTCCAATTCGAGCGAATTTCAGTACTCACAACTCGGGATATTATTTCGGGACTTCTCCTTAAGTGTGGGCGGCCTGCCGGTTGACTTGACCGCGATTGTTCCGGTTGCTGAACGTTATGTTTTCATAGTTCATCAGGATTTGGCTGAAATGTGCGCCGATTGGTTTGCGGTAAGCGGCGACTTTCTTCGATTTGCGGCCGAACTGTAGACGCTACTTCCAGCGTTTGCGACAATTGGCGAACGTAATTCATTGATTGATGCCCGTGATTTCCACGGCAGTCGGTCGTACGACGCTGTTAGTTCCAGCGGTCACTTTGTCTGTCAAAGCCCCTTACAGTCATGTCGCATTATTGTTGGTTTGATGTCAAACGTTGGGTTCTGCAGGCCGCAGTTGCAGGGTTGCTTTTGAATCTGTTACTCCCCGCAGAGCTTCCGCAATTTGCAGCGGCCGTTCATGCTCAGGATGTCGTTGATTCCAGCGAAACCGATGTTGAGCGACGTCGTATTTTGAAGTTGATCGAATCCGTGGAAACGCTGCGTGACGATCAGACTTTACTGGCTGCGGAAACGTTTGATTTGGCCTGGTCGCTGTCGGTACAGGGGGAAGATCCTGTATTGAATCTGAACACCGACCTGGGCGACATGCTAAGACCGGGCCAACACGAAGTTAACGCGGGAGCTCGATCGCGCCTTCAGTCGCTGTACGAAAATTCATCGCCAGGTTTTCGAAAAGCGTACGAAGAATTTGCTGCAAACAATGCCCAAATTGCTTTGCGCAACGACATTGAACGTGGAAACACCAGCGACTTGATCCAAACAGTTCTACGTTTTCAGTTCACTCAGCCCGGGCAACGGGCTCTTGAAAATATCGTTCAGCTGCGGCTAAGCCGCGGCGAGTTATTGCAGGCGGCGTTGCAGTATGGTCGTTTGATGCGGCTGAATAATGACGATTCCACGAAAAGTTTTGTTCAGTTGTCTTCGCTGTGGTGGAAGGCCGGACTTCCGGAAGAAGCAGTTGATTTACTGGCAACGGCTGCCCAAAAAGACCCTGAAGGCAAGCTTGAGTTGGCTGGCCGACCGTTGATTTTGCCTTCCACGGATGGCGATTTGTTTGGCTGGTTGAGTAAGCATTTCGGAACGGCGGCGGAAACGGCTTCTGCCGGATTGTGGCAGCAGCCGCTGGGAAATTACCGCCGCACGGAACGGCAATCGGTGGGCCCGGCGTTGCTGGACCAATCGTGGTCGGTTTCCGGTTATCGTTGCGAAGAATGCATCGATTGCCCGGACGGTGACGAAATTAATCGCCTGCTGCAGCCGTTGCAAAGTCGCATGGACGAGTACTTTCGTCAAATGCTGGCTGCTAACGAAACGGTCTCACCGGTCGCTCAGCCAATTTTGGTGAACGACCTGCTGATCTTTCGAGGTGTTGCCAAAATTCGAGCTGTGAACAGGCATTCTGGAGAGCTTGTTTGGGAAACGGCTCTTATTGATCGTTCGTTGAACGCCGCTCTGGAATCGTGGCGGCGTTTGGGAATGGAAGATCCGTCTGCGTTGGGGCAGGTCTATCGATTACTGGCGCCTCGGCTGTTTGTGAACAGTGTTCGTGACAACGTAGGTGGGCAATTAACCACCAACGGCAAGCTTGTGTTTGCTGTGGAAGCTGCGACTTCCGAGCCCTTATCTGCAGACGTCGACTTTCGCGGCATTCCGTCTCAAAAACCAGTTAACTATTTGCGAGCCTACGATGTCGAAACCGGACAGCTGAAAGGTCAGGCCGGTGGCCCCGTGGGCGTTTCTGCCGGTGGCCCCGTGAATCCTTTGGCGGGAATGTTTTTTCTGGGCGCTCCGCTGGTGATGGGCGATCGGATTTACGTGATTTCAGAGAACGATCAGGGGATTATTCTGTTGCAGCTGAAAGCGACGCCTCTGCTTGATGACGATGGCCAGGTGGACATGCGTCCCGTACGATCTCAGCTGTTGTCGATTCCTCGTAATTCGCTTGCGACTCACCCGGTTCGGCGTTACGCGGGCGTGATTCCGTCTTACAGCGGCGGGCTTCTGATTTGCAACACTGTTGATGAACAGGTGATTGCCATTTCGGCGGAAGATCATTCGCTGCGGTGGATGTACCGCTATCCGGGTAACGTTTCAATTCCCGAGCTGGAGCGAGGCTTTGCAGTATTGGGGAACGCTTATAACGCTCAGCAATCGGCGGCGGTAGACCTTGCTTCCAGGTGGACTGACGCGTTACCTCGAATTGTTGCCAACCGAGTTTACATTACGCCGAGAGACTCCGATCGGCTGATTTGTCTGGACCTGCAGACCGGCAAAGAACTGTGGACTCGTGCTCGCGGTAACATGCGAAATCTGGCTGTCGTGCAGCCCGAACGCCTGGTTTTGACCGGCCAGCGCAGCATTGAGTGTCTGGATGCGGTCACCGGCGAACCAATCTGGAACGTTGATTTGGAAGACGGTCGAATTTCCGGGCGAGCCGTTTCTGATGGCACAATTCTGCAGGTTCCAACGTCTGTTCCAGCGATTATTTCTTATGACCTGAATTCGGGACGCAAGCTGCTGACCCAGCGTCTGCCGGACGTTACGCCAGGAAACCTGTTAAGCGTTGACGGTGAACTTTATTCTCAGACGTTAACTCAGGTGGCTCAGTTTAAAGTGGCCGAAGCGAATGAAAAGCTGCCCATTACGTCCGTGCACGAACACCTGTTGGCCGGTCGATTGCAGGCCGCAGAGGACGTTATTGCGTCTATTCAGTCGTCAGCGGACTCTCAATCCGATCAGCGTCGGCAGGCAAACGAGCTGCTGATCGACATGTTGCTGGAATCGCTCCACTTTGATTTCGAAGGAAATGTTCAGCGAATTGCCGAGCTGCAGAAACTGATCGAAAACAGCGCGGCGCCGGACGATCAAATCGTTGAATTGGTCGACGCGATGCTTGGGATTACTCTAAGCGACGCTGCCATTCTTCCCGAACTTTGGTTGCAGGCGAACAACAACCGCAAAAGGCTCGCTCAATTGCAGGCCCTGATTACGAAAAGCCATCTGGCGGATACAAGTCGTTCTCCGCAGCAAATTGGTATGGAAATTGTTGAGTTGCTGGAATCTGCTTCGACAGCGGAAGCGTCGCACGTACAGCGAGCTGACGTTGCCGTGAGCGGATTTCGAAGCACCGTGGCTTCTGTGCGGGAAGCTTTGCTGTCTGCTGATGCGAGTCAGCGACAACAGATTCGCGATACTGTTCATCCGCATTTGGTTCGCCACGTAGCGGAAGCAAAGTCAGCCGCCGAAGCGTCATGGTGGTGGCAGGCATCGTTGCTGAGTGGCTTTACTCAAAGCGCGGCGGCGATGGCCGTTGATGAAAGCCTTCAGCTAGCCGAGCCGTTTGCTCAGGCGTTGAGGCATGTGTCTTTGGTTGACGCTGTGGATCAGTCTGATTCGGTTTCAGGCAACTCAGAAGTGGGTTCGCAGGCGCAGGCTTTGATGGACCAATTTCTGAAGAACGATCGGCTGTTGTCGGCCAGGCAGCTGTTGGAACGCAGTCTTCAAAGGGCTACGATGAGCCAGAACGATCGGATTGCTGAAATCAAACCCGTGGCGAATGTGGCTCGGGAATTTGCCTTGCCGCCGGAAGCGATGTCGATTGCGAATCTTCAAAAACGATTGCTTGATGAACGACTGAACGCCGCCGAATTATTGCCACCATTTAGCGGGACGCCGGAGGTGATTGAATCCGACGCGCATATTGGCACCAGTCCAGCCAGGCTTCGCAATGATTCGCCTCATCAGACGATTCCAATTTTCGGTGGGCAAGGTGGCTTCGCAAACTGGGCTCTCGTGCAGCGTCCAAATTCTGGCGTGATCTATGCGTATGACGCTGACGGGCGGCTGCGGTGGAGCTTTCAGCACTGGGATACTCAGGCGTATTCTTACCGGGGCTTGTCTCCGATGTTTAATGGTCTGAATGAACATTACGCCGTTGCCTATGGAGAACTGCTGGCCATCAAGCTGGATCACATGCTGTTTATGTTGGATTGTTCCAGTGCGACCGCCGTGCAGGAACCGGAAAAGTTATGGGAGCTGAATGTTTCAACCGCCGTGGATTCGGCCACTGATGCTCAGGGAACGATTCCGGCGTGGCAACGTACCAGTCAGTACGACATTCAGCCGGGAGGCCTTTATCCGGTCGGCCCGTTGTCTGCCTTTGGTGTTCCGGTTTACAGCGGACGGCGACTGGCTGTATTCAATTTGTTTACCGGAGTCCGCGAATGGGAAGCGGACGGACTTCCGGGAGACTGCACGATGTCAGTTTCGGGCGACGAGATTCAGATGATTTCCAAGGGCGCCGGACAGGTGGAATCTCGACAGCTAGTAGACGGCAAAGTTTCTCGCGTGACTCCACTGCCATTATGGTGGAATGATGCGGAAGAGAATTCCAATGCGTCTGTGCGGACATTCGAACTTATCGCCAGCGAAGACGAACGTTGGCGCCTGTTGATCGACGACGGGCGTTGCGTGTTGGTTCGTCGCAATGCAACAGAAGCCGCGTTGGAGTGCTATAACCTGAAAAGCGGTGGGCTGGACTGGAGTCTTCCGCTGCCGCCCGATTCTGCTGTTTCCAACGTCGCGGATGCTCACGTGGCAATTCTGTCTAACGGCAATGAGCTGCAAATTGTTGACACAAAAGCCGGCAATCGGGTTTGCAAGCTGGCTGTGCCGGAAGCGGCCGACAATATGTATCTGTATCTGCGACCTTCCGCCGGGCAGTGGCTGGTTTTGACAGATGCGTTTGATCAGGACCACGACGAACAGAATCCGGTGAATGAATCGGTGCAGGTAAGTGGGCAAATTTACAGCGTGAACCAGGCCTCTGGCGAACTGTCGTGGAGTTTTGCGATCACCAATGAATGGCTCAGAATCGCCACACCGTCTCAATCGCCCGTGTTATCCAACTTTCCGGTTTTAACACTGCTGAAGCGGCCATATCCAGCGCCCGGCCCAAACGGGATTCGAGGCGGTGCGGCTTACCGGCTGAAAGTGTTGGACGTGCGCACCGGAAAACTGCTTTACGAAGACAACAACATGGGGCTTGGCCTGAACTACTTCTGCATTAAGCCGGACGACGAAAAGCGAGAGCTGGATCTGGGCATTGATATTCGCAGCATCAAGTTCCGTTACGGCAGCAGCGAGGATACTTCAAATTAGAAAGCAGGCTCGCAGGCTGCTATCTGCCGGAAATTTCACGCCGAATCTCGCACCAGTGACGTTCACAGAATTCACGGCATGATAGGCAGTATGAGTGATCCCAAGCGACCCGCGTTTACTAGATCACCGATCGGCCACCGAATGGTGCTGTTCCAGCTATTTAAGATTGAGACGAATCAAATTGGTCTGGTTGAATCTGCTCAGAACCGAATTGCGTGAGAATGAATAGCGTCTGAATAAAGGTCTTGACGGAAGATCGCGACGGAAATGAAACCCTCAGAATCGACAGATCTGCGGGAGAGTCGATGCAGAACACCTCGTTCTGTCGCTTTGAAGCAGCAGATTCGAGCACTATGGAGTTCAGGGGAAATCAGCGTCTGGAAGAATAGCAGCTGGATAAGCAGCCAGAAGTGCTGATGAGGTAATGCTTGGCAACAGTACTGGCTGGAGAGCAAAGAAATCTTGCTCCTCTGGAAAAAAAAAGGGCCCTCGGAACAACATCCGGTGAAAAGGGTGTTAAAGTACTCGGGCGGCCGAAACCGAAGAACGCAGTTCACTGTTTCAGCAGTAACCCAAAGTTAAACAAAAAGACGGTTGACAGCAAAAAGTTAATCGTTACACTGTGCGACTCGCCAAACGAAGCCAGTAATCGCCTTGGAAGCAAGGTTGATGGCAGTTTTGTTTTGCAACGATCTTTGACAATTTGATTGAGAATGTGAGTTTGTGAGTTTTAGCTAAGCGA
>CALFSX010000107.1 GCA_937916515.1 uncultured Planctomycetaceae bacterium
CTGTTGTGAGCCGAACGCGCTAGCGTCGGGCGTTTGCCGTTGGTTTGCCGTTGGTGGTAAGGCCCGTGGCTAGCGCCATCGGCTCACGGAAATGTGAGCCGAACGCGCTAGCGTCGGGCCTTGCAAATCGGGTTGCAATAGGTGGCAAGCCCTCCGCTTTCGCCACCGGATCACCTACTCCTCATGGTGTCGCTCTTTTTCGATCCTGTGCATCGAGTGTGTATTCAACGGCAGCCTGAAGGTCGTCGTCTGAATCCAGAATCTCGCAATCTCCCCCTCTCGTCCACGTCCTTTCAACAACAAGCGGTTGATCCTGACGGCGGAGTTTGCCGGTGCAATTGGCTTTCAACTGGTCGCGGACCGTTTGAGGTGATATGTCTGCAGCGGCAACAACCACATGCACGTGATTGGTACGTGCGTTGACAGCGTAAAGATGCCAGCCACGATGTTCGCAATGCTCCCCGCAAGCTCGTTCAACCGTTTCACGATCGTGCTTCTCAAGCAGAACGACCTCGCCTTTCATTTGCTTGCGACACCATTCGGCCAGCAACGGTCTGGGCAACTGGTTCCCACTCATGCGTTTTCGCCATCCACGCATGTCACCTGGCATCCACGTTCCATAGGTTGTCCAGGTAATGAATATCGCAATGGCGTCTGACATGGTTTCGGTATTTGCTGGAGTTTTGTTTGTAAACTGAACGCTAGAGTCGGGCGTTTCCTGTTGTTTTGAAGTCTGCGGTAGGGCCCGTGGCTAGCGCCATCGGCGCACGGGAGTGGGAGCCGAACGCGCTAGCGTCGGGCCCTGAATTCTACCTTTTCTTCTTCCTCACCTTTTGAGTCTCCCTACGCTTCTTGACCAACGCCGAGGGAAGAGGCTGAGCGGCATCGTCGAAACTGGGGACGAGGGCCCGGAGTTTTTTGACGGTCGTGGCGTATTTCGGGTTGTCGATCTGGTTGGTCCATTCGTGAGGATCCTTGGTCGTGTCGTAGAATTCCTCTTCTTCGGCCCCATAGCGGGTGTAGCGTCCGAGTTCATGCCGGATGCTGATGTAAGCGAAGTCCGTCTTGGTTTTATCGCACAACCCGGTGATGGCGGTGCTTTCCCATGGAGCCTTCGGGGCTTTGAGCAGCGGAACCAGCGAGCGTCCATCGATGGTCGTGGGTGGCGTGAGTCCGCAGAGTTCGGCCAGCGTAGGGTAGATATCTAACAGCGAAACGAACCGCTGCGACACGCCCCCGGCTTTGGTCACTCCGGGCGCGCGAAACATCAACAAGGTGCGCGTTCCCTCTTCCCAGAGTGTGGTCTTTTGCCAGTGGAGTTTTTCCCCCAAGTGAAAGCCGTGATCGGTGAGGAAGACGACAATGGTGTTGTCCTTGTAGGGGCTTTTTTCGAGAGCATCGAGGACGCGCCCGAATTGCGTATCGACATAGGTGGTCGTGGCCAGGAAAGCCTGCACCGCCTCTTTATGTTTGCCAGACTTGATAACTTTGTCGGCAAAGCTTCCGATCCCGTCACTCACTGCCTTCGCCAGGGGAGGAAGATCATCCAAATCATTCTCCTTCAGCTCGGGAAGGACGATCTGGTCCAGGGGGTACATATCAAAATACTTTTGCGGGACATACCAGGGCATGTGAGGATTGAAGGAGCCGTAGGCCAGGAAGAATGGCTTGTCGTGTTTTTTTTCTAATACCGCGATGGCCTTATTGGCTCCGCCGGTGTCATTCATTTGTTCCTCGGCGAGGTGAATGGGTCCCCAGTCCTGCTCACCCCCGCTCAGTTTTGCCAGAGGAGCTCCGGGAGGAACCGGGTCTCTTTTGTGACCAACATGTTCATTCCAGTGCTCCTTCTGGTCCCAGCCGTGGGTGATTTTGCCGTAACCGAAAGTGTCGTAGCCTCTCGTCTTGAACAACCCGGCCAGTGATAATACCGCATCCTGATTCAGTGCCTCACTTTTGTTGATGATCTGCGCGTTGTTGTAGATACCCGATCTCCAGGGTGCCACACCGGAAAAGAACGCAGTGCGAGACGGCGAACAAACCGGCGCCGCGGTGTAGGCTCGCGTGAAGTTGACTCCACTGCCGGCCAGCTTGCGAAGATTGGGTGCGATCACCTTGCCCGCATAGCGATCCGCATCTTCCAGCATCCAACTATTCAAATCATCGGCAACCAGGAATAGGACGTTCATCTGCTCGTCAGCCGACTGGGCCCTCGCGACGCCAACCGAAGAAACGAACAGCAGGATTGTAAAACAGATCTTTTTCATAGAAGTTCCTGTTTGCTCGTATATTGAAAAGCCACGGATGAACTCAGATAAATACAGATGCTTTTCATGATGGCGTCTATCTGTGTTCATCTGTGGCTAATTTGTTGAATCAACATTTGCAACACCAGCGGGTCGTGTGTTCTTGCGAAGATCTTTGTTGAAACCTTCTATCTGCTTTTGCAGCCTCACGACGATTTCCGGGTGTTTGGAAATCAGGTTGTCTTGTTCGCCGAGGTCATGCTTTAGGTTGTAGAGTGCCGCAGAAGATTCCTGTTTCGGACTCGCGGCCTTCCTCCGCTCCTTGATGATCGCGTTCCGCTCTTTGCGCGAAAGCTTCTGCTCCTCCGCAGTCAACTCAACCTCATCTTCCGTTTCTTCCTTATCCAAACTGTCCTCGACGAGGTACTTCCAGTCGCCGACTCGAACTGCCTGAACACCTCGGCCTCGCAAGTAATAGATCGCTTCGTGAGGTGACTTGGCATATGGCTTTCCGGCAAGCAGCGGCCAGATGTCTATGCCATCAATCACGCGGTCGCTGGGAATCTTGCCGCCCGCTAGTTTGGTCAGCGTCGGCAGCAAATCCATGCAAGTGATGGCTTCGTCAGATTCAGTGTCTGCGGGAATCTTGCCAGGCCAGCGAGCAACGAACGGGACTCGGACGCCACCTTCGAGAGTTGAACCTTTGCCGCCCTTCAACGGTCCAGCGCTGCCGCCTGTGCTTGTGTTCGGTCCGTTGTCCGAAGTGAAGATGACCAGCGTGTTGTTGTCGAGTCCCAGGTCTTTTAGTGAACGCAGTATCTCGCCAGTGCTCCAGTCGAGTTCCTGAATCGTGTCGCCGTAGATGCCTCGGTCGCTGCTGCCGACGAACTTTTCGGAAGCGTGCAATGGGATGTGCGGCATGTTATGGGCCAGATACACAAAGAACGGTTTGTCCTTGTTCTCTGTTATGAAGCGAATGGTCTCGCGCGTGTATCGCTGGGTGAATTGCGTTTGGTCTGCTGGAACTTCGATGACGACGTTGTTCCGTACGAGCGGACATTTCGCTTCGTTCAACTTGAGAACTCTCTCGCGGGTATAGCCTTCGCGAAAGACGCAATCAGAAGCGTATTGTTTGGTATAGGGATAGAAGCCTTGACTGTTGGATGACGGCGTCCCGTACCAGTAATCAAACCCGTGGTTCAGCGGCTGAAACATGTCCTGATTGCCCAGATGCCACTTACCAATGATGGCTGTCGCGTATCCCTGACCTTTCAATAGTTCCGGCAACGTGACTTCATCGGGGTTCAGCCCGTGGTTGTTGCGAGGAAACATGACGCCACCGATACCGACGCGAGTCGAATGGCTGCCCGTCATCAGCGCCGCACGAGTTGGCGAGCAAACGGACGAAACATAGAAGCTGCTGAACTTCGCTCCCTCAGTCGCCATGCGGTCAATATTCGGCGTCGCAATATCGTTGGCCCCGTAGCACGACAGATCGCCATAGCCCAGGTCGTCGGTAAGAACGACGACAAAGTTCGGCTTTCGCGCATCTGCCTGAGTATGCGGAAACACCACGGGACTAAGGATGACAAAAAACGTGAGTGTGATTCTATTCATGTTGGTCGATTGCTCTGCATTCTAATTGGGCAGCGCCACTTTTTGTGAGCCGAACGCGCTAGCGTCGGGTTCTACGTAGCAATGATACTGGTTCCGCACAAACCCGCGGCTAGCGCCGTCGGCTCACTAAGATTCCTGTGTTTTCGTTAATGAAGTGTCAAAAGAGGCGCTGCCCAACTAAGCTTGACTGCTCGGACATTCGCGCGCCGGGCTCGACTCGGAGAGTCAAGTTGCGTTTGCGTGCTGCTTACTCACCGTCCTTGGTATATCGCTGCCAGTGTTCGTTAATGAGCTTTGCGTTGGCCGCCTTGGACGTCACCAGATAGCGGTAGCGTGAAATGTATTTTTCGCCGGGCACGATCTTGAACGGCCCATCGACCATTGGGGCGAAGCAGAAGTACGGCTTGTTCGGATGGATGCGTACATGTTGCGGTGCACGGAAGTTTTTCGGGCTACAGAAGACAGCAGCCGAAACGTCCTGGCCATCGATCTGCCCGGAAAAGGCGACCCAGTTGGGACGAGTGTGATCGCCTTCCCAGCGGTCCTTGCCATCGCTGGTCAGATACTGCACGTCGCCTGGGTTGATGCTGTGATCTCCCTGTTCTTTCAGCCATTGATAGTTGCCGCGGATCGCCATGCCGCCGTAGTGGTATTTGGCGAGGCTCAAGGGCTTGTCTGTGACGCACTGCTGAATGCTGACGATGTCGAACAGAAAATGGTCCGCCGGCGTTTCATAGACTGTGGCCGTCCAGATTTCATGGAGCACATCGACCCAGGTGTCACTGCTCTCTCCCTTCACTTTGACTATGAATGCGTGCTTGACGCTGAACGAGACGCTTTGCTCTTCTCGCTTGAGTTCCACCACCTCGCGGAACTCAATTCGCGCAAGATCCTTCGCCTGATTCCAGAAGTCGACTGCCTGTCCGTCGAAGCTGCTTTTCGTCCACGCAAAGAACAAGGCGTGCTGATGAGCATGATCTGCGGGGTAGTCGCCGGTGAGCTCCTGGCCGGTCGGCGTGTAGACCGGATGAATGTAGCCGCTGCGGCTGAAGTGTTGCTCAATTCCTTCAGGAACAGGTCTCGCGGTCTTGATATACTCGAGCACCGGTTTGTCGCGCAGCGTGATCCGGATCGTATCATCCGTTTCAGTCAGGGTCAGCTCGCCGCCGTGAGTCGCCTGCAAGGCAATGCCTAACGAATACAAGAGTGCCACAATGGCTGTTGGGAATATCTTCATGTCGGTTGATCTTCCAATTCTGCAGTTCTCACCAAGGCTTCGTTTCAAACATACGCTCTGGAATCTCTACTTTGATGGCTGAGGTTTTGATATGGGATCGGTGTAAGGCAAGTACTTTGGATGTGGAATGTAATTGCCTTTGCCCTTCTCCCAACGGAAGGTTTCGCCTTCGACGACCAAATCACGACGCGAGTTGAGCTTCGGTTCTGGATCGGCAAACTCGGTCGGTGCTAAGTCTCGCAGCCTGGTGATGACGTCCGCGTACTCTGGGTCTGACGCCAGGTTGTTCCACTCGTGCGGATCCTCTTGGACATTGTACAACTCCTGGTTCTCGTCGTCGTAATAGATGAAACGCCAGTCGCGATTCATCAGCGTGTATTCGCCCGGGTTGATGTAGGGCAGGTAGACGGTGCGATCGCTTGCTGAGTCAGGATTTTTCAGCGTCGATGCCAGCGAAGTGCCTTCGAGTTCCTGACGCGGTGCAGGAAGGTTGCATTGTTCAACCAGCGTTGGGTAGATGTCAATCAGGCTGACCGTGATATCCGTCCGGACTCCTTGGGCGACACCGGGACCGGCCCAAACGAACGGCACGTTGGACGTTCGCTCCCACAGCGTGTGCTTTCCCCATTGGCCCTTTTCGCCGAGGTGATAGCCGTGATCGCTCCAGAGCACCACGATCGTATTATCGGCATAGGGGCTTGATTCGAGCGCGTCCAGAATGCGTCCGACCATTGCGTCGGCATAGCTGGTGCACGCCAGGTATCCGTGCAGAGCGTCCTTCCACGCACCCATCGCGACCAACTTGTCGTAATGCTGTTTCTTGCGATTCTCACGTTGCTTGCGAATCTTGTCCGGCAAGTCGGCTAAGTCATCTTCTTTGAACGCGGGCGTTTCGATCGCGTCTCGATCGTACAAATCGAAGTACTTTTGAGGGCAATAGTTGGGATAGTGCGGAGCATAAAAACCGCAAGCCAGAAAGAACGGCTTGTCGTGTTCTTGCTTCAGTTGCTCGACGGCCCAGTTGGCTCGGATCGTGTCGGCCATCTCCTCTTCCCGTTCTTTCGGAACTGCCCCCCATTCCAGGAACAGTCCGCCGGTAATCTCTTTACCCTTGTTGTAAACGCTGGCGGGAAATGGCTGTGGCACGGGTGTGTCGCTGCTCCACGATTCAAGCGCCCAACCGCCTTCACGTTGAAACTGATTTCGCAGGAAGAACTCTGTCCAACCTCGCTGGTCGATCGCTCCGGCTGGATGATGGAACAGCTTGCCAGCGCCCAGCGTGGTGTAACCCGCTTTGGCGAAACTCGTTTGCAGCGACTCAATCTCCGGATGATGCACAAAGTAGTTCGGAGTCTCGTAGCATCCGGTTGTCGAAGCGTACTGGCCAGAGAAGATCGCCGCACGACTAGGCGCACAGAAGACTCCAGCGGTGTGCCCATTCGTAAAGCACACGCCGCGAGCAGCCAGGCGATCGATGTTGGGCGTAATCGCATTCGGGCGTGAATCGAGACATCCAACAAAGTCGTTCATATCATCGACCGCCAGGAAGACGACATTCGGCTTAGTGTTGTCAGCACTGACCATCGCGGTAGGTAGCGACGCTACACATAACGCGGTCAGCAGCATCAGGGACTTCAAGTTGAATCTCATGTCGGTTTCTCAAATGGGTATAGGTTTGGACGATCACGCAATCGCTGCAATGAAAGGCGTCACATCGGTGGCGATGCCTCACAGCAGGGCAATCATTTCTCATCATCTTCCAGCGGTCGATTTCCCTCGAAAGCTCCCCACATTTTGCGTTTAGCAAACTCTGAGTCGGCTTCGTAGACGCTTGCGTCGTAGTCAGGATTGAGCTTAGGAATGCGCGCACCAACGGCCTCGAAGTAGTCCATCATCTCGGTGAACATTTCTTTGTGCCGCTCGGGATATTGCCTCGCGATGTTGTTCGCTTCCCCCATATCTGCGGACAAATCAAACAGCATTGGTGTGTTCGAGCTGTCATAGAAGTGCAGCAGTTTGAAACCGCCGGAAACAACGGCCGAGTGCGGCATGCTGGTACGATAGTGCGGGTAATGAAAGTACAGATTGCGGTTCAAGAATGCATCGTCCGGCTGTTCACCCGCCATGTACCCGGCCAGACTCACGCCATCGATGTCTTTCAGCGTGTTTGGATCGCCCCCCGCCCAATCGACGAAGGTCGGAAGGAAGTCGTAGTTCACGACGTTGCCAGTGAAGACAGAGCCCATTTCGATCCCCGGGCCTTTCACGATCATTGGAACACGAATGCCGCCTTGCCAGACCCACCATTTGGCGCCGTGGTGAGGTTGCGTCAACTTTGGATCGAGAAGCAACTCTTTGTGCCGATATCCATTGTCGGATACGAGGACGACGTAGGTGTTGTCCGCAATACCCAGCGCTTCGATCTTGTCGAGCACGGCTCCAATCCGTCCATCGAGGTCTTCGGCCATTCCGAGCCAAACGGCCGGGTCGTCGCCGAGACGGACGGTGTCTTTCTGTTTGTTGTTTGCTTTGTACCAAGCCTCGACGAGTGGATGATTGGCATACTTTTCACGTGTCGCCGGCAAACACTCACTCCCCGCGTGCATCGCGTAGTGCGAAATCTGCAAATAGAACGGCTTGCTGGCGGCGACCTGCTCCTCCATGAAACCGATCGCCTTCTCCGTCGTGCTGAACATCAACTTCGGGTCGGTGAGATCCTTGGGCAATCGTCGAGGCTTTTTTTCACCGTCCTTGGCAAACGAGTCGAGCGTATTGCCGGGCTTGTTGTCCGTATCGCCGTCGTGGAGCATGTAACCTTCGTCACCCGGATCACCTCGCATGTGCCACTTGCCAACGTGGGCACTGACGTATCCGAGCGGCTTCAACGCTTCGGGGATCGTCATCGTCTCCGGATCAATCGTCTGGTCCGCGACGCAGGGAATGACGGGAAAGTTTTTGTACTGGCGGCCTTCGTCGTAATACTCTTGCCCGCGAGAGTTCATGTAAACGGTATATCCGTTCCTCGGCGACGACTGGCCCGTTTGAACACAAACGCGCGAAGGAGAACACTGAGGCGAAGCATACGCATTGCGAAACTTCATGCCTTCCTTTGCCAATCGTTCGATGTTTGGCATCTGAAGTGCTGGCATCCGAGAATTCGCCAGCGCGTCATCCATTGCGACGGGCGTCCCATTCCAGGCCCAATCGTCGATGAACAGCAACACGATGTTCGGCTTAGTTGCGTCGTCCTGTTCCGCCCGCGCACACTGGCACGCTAAAAGGACCGCGAAGAGTGCCAGCGAAAGTCTCAAAGTTATTCTCCAAATGGTGGCGTTCATGTGCGTTGCATTCTCTTACGATGTGGGATGATCGAATCGGTTCTTGGTCAGTTGTCGTCGTCGCGTTTGCCAGACTTCTCATAGGCGGCCGGAAGCTCAGCATTCCATGCTCGCAGTTGTCGAGTCAAACGTTTCAGCACATCCGGATTGGCGTCTGCCAAGTTATTGGTTTCGGACGGATCGATTGATAAGTCGTAGAGTTCTGGTGATCCGACCCTCTGACGTGGCAAGTGCAGCTTCCATTTTCCATCGCGCATTGCTGACGCTGCGCCAGGGGAACTTGCCTTCCAATACAGCGGTTTGGATCGCTGCCGCTCTGTTCCTCGCCAAATGTCGGAGATATCCTCGCCGTCCAACTGCTCGGGCAGGTCTTCCACTCCGGCAATCGAAGCGAGCGTCGGTAACCAATCGATGAACGAACAGACGCTGGTCGAATCCACTCGACCGGCGGGTACTTTGCCGGGCCAGCGAATGATGAAGGGAACTCGCGTGCCGCCTTCAAGTTGCGTGTGCTTGCCGCCGCGAAATTCTCCCGCGTAGCCAAGCATGTTGTTGGAGTATTTGCGTGCTCCTTTATTGGCGAGAATCACCGGTGCGGGACCGTGATCGCTTGAAAAGACAACAATCGTGTTGTCTCTCAATTTCAGTTCGTCCAGCGTCGCCAGAAGTCGACCGACGTTGAGATCAATTTGATAGACATCGCCCAGATATTGCCTCATCGATTGATCAAGACCGCACCCGATCTGCATGCACTCGTCAAATTTGCTCTGCATGGTTGGCGAGAAATCACTGCGGTCGACTTTGACATCATCAAACTTCGCCGCAAGAGCTTCCGGCGTGTTGACGGGGAAGTGAGTCGCGTGTCCCCAAACGTTCACATAGAACGGGCCCTCTTTGTTCTTGCGAATAAAGTCAATCGCTGCGGAGTACAGCATCGTGTCACGACCCTCTGACTCCTCGCGACTGTTGCCAAGCGTTTCAATATCGTCGATGCCGTACGTTCCATCCGAATCGTCTGGGCCAATGTGCCACTTCCCAAAGTGCCCGGTCTTGTAACCTTTTCGTTTCAGCAGCTCCGTAATTGTCAACTTGTCGCCGAACCCAAAGTCGGCGGCATACTTCGGAAAACGAGCCGGATGCAACCCCGTCATCAAGCCGGTACGACTGGGATTGCAGGTAACCCCGGTGACATAAAACTGCGTAAACCGAGTACCATGGCTCGCAAGCCGATCCAAAGCTGGCGTTTCCGCATAGGGATGTCCATAACAACCAAGATCACCGTAGCCAAGATCGTCCGCGAACATGAAAACGATGTTGGGCGGTGAGTCGTCTGCGTTCAGATCCTCAGCAAAGAGTGCGAGGAACGAGACGATTAAGAAAAGGCAACACTTCGGGATGTTCATAAGCTTCACTACGTTAGGGCCATCGATGTTAACTTGTACTTTCAATTCTTGTTGAACACGTCGCTGGTGACGATCAATTCCACCAAGTCACGGAGTCCGTTGCCTCGCTCGGCGAGTTCGTCCACGATGGCTTCAACGGCGGGGCGTTCCTGAAATCCCACCTCTCGACCAAGTGCGTACGTCAACATCTTTTCGGTTAGGCACTTCGCGAATTGTGTCTTCTGCTTCAGAAGCAATTGCTTCAACTCGGCGATGTCAGCGAATGATTCTCCACTTGGGAGCGTTCCAGTCGTGTCCACGATTCTGACCAGCTTGCCTGAATCATTGCCGTATTGCCGACGGAACGAGCCGATTGGATCGAAACTCTCCAAAGCAAAACCAATCGGGTCGATCTTGCGGTGGCACTCCGCACACGTGGCCACATTGCGATGCTTGGCAAGCTGCTCGCGAATCGTAGTGGCTCCGCGGATGTCTGGTTCAAGCGGCTCGACATCGGGTGGTGGTGGCGGAGGCGGTGAGCCCAAAATGTTCTCCAGCACCCAGATGCCGCGAGTGACGGGAGACGTCTCGACTCCATTCGAGGTTGCCGTCAGCACACTCGCGTGGCCGAGTAGCCCGCCGCGAAGCGATTCCTCCGGCAATGTTACTCGACGAAATTCGTCCCCTTGGACGTTTGGCAATCCGTAGTGTGCGGCGAGGTAACGATTGACGAATGTAAAATCGGAATCGATGAAGTGTTCGATACTTAAATTATCGTGCAGGACTTCCGCAAAGAACAATTGAGTTTCGCGTCGCATCAGGGGCTCAAGCTGTCGATCGTAGTAGGCCGTGAACTTTTGCGTGTCCGGCGGCATCGATCCAATTTCATGCAGATGTAGCCAGCTATTCGTAAAGTTCTCGACCAGGGCTTCCGCACGTGAATCCTTTAGCATCCGACGAGTTTGGGCGAGCAACGTTTTCGGCTCACTGAGCTTTCCGCTGGCCGCAACGCGAAGCAGCTCGTCGTCCGGCATGGAACTCCACAGAAAGTAAGACAGCCGCGATGCAAGTCGGTAGTTTTTGTCTTCGCTTTGCCCCGGGTCGGGCGGAGTTTCCACGTAGAGAAAATTGGGCGAACACAGGATGGCTTGACATGTCGTCGTGAAAGCGGCTTGCTCAGATTCTCCACCGTCAATTCGCGATTGGTAAAAGGCTTCGTATCGAGCGGTTTCCGATGTCAATGGGGGGCGACGAAACGCGCGATAGAGAAACTCTACTAGTGATTGTGAACTTGGGTTCGCCAAAAGATCGGGCTTCGATGAATCCCTGGGTTCAGGTCCTTCTATGTCCATTTGATGAACTCGCAACCGTGGCCCTTCATACGCGCCAGAAATCCAAACGTCGAGGATCTCCGATGGCTCCGTGGAGAACACGTCAAGCCAATTGGTGGTCTGCGTTTCAGGATGAAACTTCTTCACCAGTCGCACTAACGAGGCTCTAAGATTGATTGGCCCATTGGCGTAGCGAATGACCGGAACGAATCCCTTGTCTAGCCAAATTCGGAACTCGAATACCCGTGGCTCATGATCAGCCAATGGAACGGTCTCGACAATGCGATCGGAGGAGTTCTGTCCTGAACCGGGACGAGCCAACTTGGGATCCGTCGCAATGATCTGCATTTTGATCGGTTCATCCCGATCGACATTCAGGGCACCGCGTGGATAGGGGTGCTCACGATGAATGCCTTCGGCTTTGACACGAATGGTGTAGTAACCATCAGCGGGAGCACCACGAAATCGTCTTGCATGCAGCCTGGCAAGATCTGGATCACTGTGGGCGACATCGACGTACTGCCCCGTGGGATTCACGATAAAATTCTGTTCGGGGCGGAACAGAAACCTGCGTTCGCTGAAATCGTTAGCCCGCAATGTTTCGTGGATCGGGGTAACGACCTGACGAGATTGAATCGCCTTCTCAATACTCTGAGACGCTGCTTCCAAATAGCACTGCATTAGGTAGCCTGACAGCACTAAATGTTCGCCAACGTTGTCAAAGCCCTCGACTCGATCGTCCGCGGGAAATGTGTTCGTTGGATCGAACGAGTCCATGTTCACGCCCAACAAATCGCGGATCGTGTTGCGATATTCTTGGCGGTTAAAACGCCGGAATCGTTGTTGGCTCGCGGTCGAAAGCGAATCGCGTGCTGATTTTAGATTTCGAGTTACACGCGAGACGAATTCTGTCGTTTCCTGACTCGATGGTTGCGGTTCATCTTCAGGTGGCATCTCGCCCCGATTCACCGCATCGAGGACTTCCTGCCAAAGCTCGGCGGATTCGTGATCCGAGATTTCATCATCGAGGAAATCAAATCGTCGGTCTGCGTTCTGTTCCTCTTCGCCGTGGCAGCGGAGGCAGTGTGTCCGCACGTAACCGAGCGATTGGGTTTCTGGTTCGTCTGCGTGCAAGATCGAGGCAGGTACAAGCGACGCGCAGGTCATTGCGAACACGAAGAATGCGATTCTCGGGCGTTCGCGGAAAAGGGTGAATTTGTGCATTACCTAAGCCCCTCGAGTGTTCCTGTCGAGGTTCCGAAACGATCGGACTCGACACCAAAGCGTTGCAACATCAATAGATAAAGATTGCACGCTGGTGTCTTCGCGCCGGCGTCTGCCGAATACTCTTTGTGCTCACCGTGTTGAAAACCGCCACCGGCCAACAGGAGTGGCAGATTGCGATTGGAATGGGAACTCGCATTTCCAAGTCCACTTCCAAACAGCACCATCGTCCTATCGAGCAGAGACGCATCGTCGGCGGCTTGCGTTTCTTTCAGGCTGCCAAGGAACCGAGCTAGCTGGGCGGTATGGAATCGCTCAATGATCCCTAACTGGTCTAACTTTGCTTCATCGCGACCGTGATGGGAAAGATCGTGGTAACCCTTGGTGACACCGGCCAGCCCCGAGTCGCCCTTCCATACATGAATGGCCATGGAAATGACTCGAGTCGAATCCGTTTGCAGAGCCAACTTCATCAGGTCATAGAACAAGGCGACGTGCTCCGTAAAACTGGTCGGCGGAGTTTTGGGCAGTTTGAAGTTTGTCTTCGCTTTGGGCTTATTCAACCACGCCGCCGACTGTTCCAAACGCTTTTCGACTTCGCGTATCGAAGTGAAGTACTCATCAAGTTTCGTCGAATCTCCGGCGCTCACTCGCTTTTTCAACGCGGCCGCATCTTCGCCGACGACGTCCAGGATGCTTCGGTTGACGGCGAACGTTCCAGCCTGCCGAGTTCGTTTCGACTGGGGTGTTTCCTGGAACAGGGCGTCGAACATCGTTTGCAATCGGTCGATGGTTGGGATTTCGACGCCGTTCCGTGACCAGGAAACACCACCACCGCCCAGCCCAAGTTGCATCGATTGGTAACGTGTCTGAGCACCGACATGCTCCGCCGCTTTCTGATCGACGGTGATGTTGCCTTCGGGATACTGGTTTGCCTGACTGGACCGAATCCCGGACAGGAACGTGTGCGTCGCTTGATGCCCACCCGAGATGCCCGGATGATCGAGGCCGGAGAAAACCGTAAAGTCACTCTTCAATCCATCGAGCGGCGACAACAAGCGTGGTAACTCGTAATCGCGACCGGTTCGCTGCGGAAAAAAGTCGGTCGGATAAAGGCCGTATTCCAACCCGATGCAAACCATGCGCATCGGTGCAGCGTTAGTGCCATTATCCGCAGTGCTTTCGCTCGCATTCGCGTGGCTGGAGAATGACAGCGATTCGAGAAACGGCAGCGCGATCACGGCTCCGGTTCCACGTAGCATTCGGCGTCGGTTCAGGGGCTTCATCTTTTTGTCCCGTTCATTGAGAGTTCTTCAGGGTGCGATCGAAAAACGGAACGGCTGCCTTCATCATCTGATCGAACCAGACTTGCTTGACCGTGAAGGGATGCGGAGCGTCTTTGATGATGGTCAGCCCGTTTGGAATCCCGAGTTCGTCCATCTTCTTACGCAGGGATTCAGCACGAGTGCTGGGGTCATCCTTCTCGCCGGTGATTAGCCAAACCGGTGGATCGTTCTTGTCGAGGTGCGAAAGTGGTGATGCCAAGCGGTAAGCTTCGGGGACTTCATCTTGCGAGCCGCCCATGAACTGCTGCCAGATTTCTGCACTCGCGGACTTCTCACGATTGCGTTCCGACATGAAGTCCGTTTGACCGCCCATTGGTACGACGGCGTGGATCGCACTGCTGAATTCGGAGTTCCCGCCGTCACCTTCCAGCTCCGCGACACCAGCGGAAGTTGCCAATAATGCCGCCAGATGACCGCCCGCAGAGTGACCTATGGCGCCGATGTGATCGGGGTCGATACCGTATTTACTTGCATTGCCGCGAAGAAAGCGAACAGCCGCTTTGCAGTCATGGATGTGAGCCGGAAAGGTCGCTTCCTCGCTCAGGCGATAGTCAATGGACGCCGTCACATAACCTTGGGCGGCGAGTGCCTGAGCCACTTTGCGATGATTGATTTTCGATCCTTTTCGCCAGCCACCGCCGTGGATGCAGACGATCGCCGGCAGTTTCTCCGACGCATTTTTTGGACGGAATAGGTCCAATTGCAGGGTTCGGTCGCCGTATTGTGCAAACGTCACTTCAAGGTGCTCATCCAACTTGTCCAGCACTGCCTTGAGAATAACCGTCTTGCCTTCACTGCCAGGTTCTTTGACACGAGGTTGCTGGGCCGGGGTATTTGTCGCATGCCCGATTGCCATGAAAAGCAGAGCGAACCAAATCGTCGCGGGCAAACGCGTGCTTATCGTGGGTAATCGCATATGGTGCCACAGTTGTTTGAATGATTTCATTTTGATCTGGTAATCTCCTCTTGCGCCAGTCGGTAAAGCGTTAAAACTTCTTCTTCGTCGAGTGCTCTGTCAAAAAACGCCACTTCGTCAATTCGTCCATCCCAGACCCGAGTTGCATTCGCGCCGGTTCCAAACCACACAGGATCAGATTCTCTGGTAGCCAATTCGGCACATGGCTTCGACCCAACAAGCTTTCCGTCTTCATAGAAGTGCATGTTGTGACCATCAACCGTTAAGACGACATGCCGCCACTTGTGCAGTGGAAGAACAGATCCACCTACGACCGTTGATTGACTCCCATCGCGACTCCTGACAGTGGCTTGCAGCTTTCCGTTGTCATCCAGCGACAGGTCAAAGTTTCCCTGATCATCATGCATGTTGGTAACCGCCGTGGCGCCACCCACATCCGATTCGCGATACACAAACAGAGTCAATGAGAATCGACCGGCATTCAGTGCGGGGGAATCGTCCACGCGCCCTCCACGACCGATCGAATCTGCTCCAACTCGTAGCGAACCGCCGACGAACACGCCGCGTGCATGTGGCGGACGTTTGCCTTCTCCGGTTAACACGACGCCGGAGTACTCAGGGGGCTCGGAAACCAAACCTCTGTCACGGATCGGCATTCGATAAAAAGCGAGTGGCGACATCTTCCTGACAGCGGGCGCGTATTTCCGAGCGTGCTCTTCAAAATCGCGAATGAAACGGTCGGTCGCGATGGAAATGTCTTCGGGATCAGCCGTTCCGTCAGTAATGCGCACGGCATGCGACGCTTCCACATCAACGGACCTTGATTCGTCTCGCTGACTCGATGCTCCGGGATTCACTCGCACCAGTCCGTCAAACACATGAACTTCACTCGCGCCGCCTTCGACATCGACGGAGAACTCTGTGCCAAAATCAACAACTTCCGCTTCGGGAGTGTCCACGGTGAACCCGATTCCTTCAGGAGGGACTCTGGCGGACAGTCGCCCGCTGTGCAGCACCACACGTGAATCACTTACCGCGTCGAAGCGGGCAGGAGCCTCAACGTAAACCATCACTCCGCCACCAAACTGCAGGTGCAGCAACCCCGTCTGCAACTCATAACTTCCCGTGGGCAGTTGCGCGTCGTCCCACCGCTGTTCGTCCTTCACAACTAGCCCATTCACGTTGCTGACGACAGTAGCCGCGTGAGTTACAGCGATACCGGAATCGCTGTTGCCTGTTGGCCACTTGACTGCGACGAGAATGCAGGCCGCCGTCACGAGTCCTGTCACCGCTAGGACCAACATCTCTCGCGAGCGAGAAGCCGACGATAGAAGATCCCCTGGCGTCGAAGCCGAGTAAGTGACGGAGCCATCGACGCTGACTTCCAGCGCATTATTCTGAATGCGTCTGCGACACAGAGAACGATGCAAGTCCGAATGCAGCTCCGCCCGCAGGGCGAAACGTTCCAGATTGGCGGGAACCTCTAGCCACTGCTGAAACTCTGCAGACTCTTGCTCGGACACATCACCTTCAAGAACGCGATCGATAAAATCATCGTCTATCGACATCAGGGGTTCTCCAAGGCAAGACGTCTCTCGATGCAACTGGCAAGGGCCGTTCGGACTCGCGACAGGAGGACTCGAACCGATCCGCTGGTGGATCCGGTTTCCTGCGCAATCTCGGCAGCGGATCGTTCTTCGACGTATTGCAAATCAAGCAGCCGTCGAGACCTTGGCGGTAGCTCCTCCAAACAGGCTTCGAGTGCCTCGCGTCGTTGGCTGCGACCGTCAGATTGGTTCACGATCGTATCAGCGAGTTGGCCAAGCAATTCATCGGAGAAAACAACCCGTGAACGCCCCTGAGCCCGGTAGTAGTCAATCACCCTCGATTTGGCGATCCACAGTGCCCAGCCAACGAACGGCCGACCCGAGTCGAACTCGTCAAACCGACGAGCCAGCTCCTGAGCGATCCGCTGCACGACGTCTTCGGCATCGTGAAATCCAGTGATGGACGCAAACACGTAAGCCGATATGGAAGGCTCAGCCTCCAACCATCGATGAGTGAATTCTTCTCGTCTCTGATTCTCGTTCATACACACAACCGAGGCAAAACAACCGTGAGATGAGCGTATGCCGAACGCGAACGGGAATCGTTAACAATATTCCCAAAAAAATCAGCTACTTTCGAGAACATGAAGCAAAAGCTGCTATGCGGGAATCAATAATTTAACATGAGCGCATACCGGCAGCGCGACCACATTGCGGTTTTGAAAAAAATGGTTCAGAAGATTGAAGCGGTGATGACAGGTGGCTCATCTCTGGCGGATAGATGAGTTGTTCTCGCCAACGTTTACAACGGGCTTTGCGAACTATTGTCTTGACAACGGCAAAACAAAAACGCTCAGAGCCCCAAGCTGCTGTATTGGACGTTCAACTCTCGACAGAGCGCCATGCTTTTAAGAACGACCTTTGCGTATTTCGATCACTGCGGACAAACGTCAACGCTCACGAAACACACTGAATTCCGCCAACTACATCATGTAGCGCAGCTTGTCGTAAGCCTGCTTTTCTTTTTGATCGTCATCGACGGCTGTCGTCAGTTCATCCAAACCGAACATGGTCTTCACGCGGTGCGTGACCAGCGCGCGATCATAAGGGACCTTGCCAGATGCCCAATAGGCTGAGGTGTACGGGCTGAACTCTGAGAACGACTCCGGGCCGAATTCATCGGCTACGTTTGGCAGGTGTCGCCACAGTCGCAGGTGCCGGTGGTGCGACGCGATCGCGGCAGGGATAAGTTCGGAATAGCCAGACTGCGCCAGATCGGTGATCGCGGCGGCATGGTTGTTGACGTGTATCAGACCACCGTAACCCTGACGGTGGATTTTCGGATCCTGGTTGATGATCTCATCCAGCACGGCGTCGACCATCCCCTTCACATCTGTGTAGACGGGGACACCATTGTCCTCTTCAGGAAGGTCGATCTTGTCGCCTTTGATTCGTCCCTTTGCCTTTCCGTAGTACCCGCTTCCGGGGTGAGCGTTGTCGAACAGGCGAATGAGCTTGCGGATTCCTTCGATGATCGATGGAGTCGCGAAGTCCGGGTTTTCTTTGAGGGCGTGAATGGCGATGGAGGCGAAAATCACGTTGTGCCCGGACTCGCGCGGCGTCTTGATGTTCTTTTCCAGCGCCTCGGCGATACCGTCGATCAAACTTTCGTTCGGTTTCTGCTTTGGGAAGTCTTCAAACAGTTCCGAATCCATTATCTTCGAATTCTTCTTCATTCTGGCCCCGAACACAGACTCTCCGGCCATGACTCGATCCAGGTCGCTTTCGACGCCCTTATAAACTTCAGGGTCGAGATCCGGACGCTGCTTCCCGATGAAGTAACCGGCCACCAGGGAAGCTCCAAGATGCCCGGCCATCGAACTCATCAGATGGGCTCGGGCCATTGCGTTCAGCCCCTTCAGAAGATAGGACTCGTCAACAGCAGTCGCTTTGCCGGACTCGATTCCCGCACCATGAGCATAGCCTCTAAACATACCGGGAATGCTTAGCCCGCCGACAATACCCGCAGAAAACTTGAGGAACTCTTTGCGATTCATGTGGGGCTTTCTGCTTGTGTTGAGTTTTATCAGCCAAACCATGCGGTGGGGCCGGATCCGGATTCTGACGATTCAAAGAATCCAGTTTGTCGAAGCATTGTAACGCAATGTCACCGACGACCAAGGGGCACCCCATGCATTGGTGAGCCCCGCAGTTCCGCGTTGCTGTTTGGAAGCAAAAGGTGGAAGCAAAATGGAACATTGTCAATGCTGTTCGGCACGGCAGACGCTGATAGTTTGATTCCGTGGTGGCAGTCCATTTGAATCAACCGAGGCGATGGTATTTCACGACGACTCGGAGCGTTGGCGGAAGATTCGGCGCAGCGTGAACCTCGGCTTGCGGCGCAACGAAATGCCCTGAGGAGGCGTTCTTTGTAAACGTCGCAAACACTGTTGTCACGAACGCAACACACTTAGCCGCTGCCGGCATCCACGATACGCTTGAACAGTTCGAACTTCCCATCGTCACGATCCATCACATAAGTTCGGTCACGTTCAACAACTCGTGCCATAACAGCATTATCAATGTTCTCTTTGGCGAATCTCTGCGTCCATTGATCCTAAACAATAGAGCCAGTGACGGCGTGAAGGTGTCAGGTTAAGCTGACAAGTCAGATCATCGTTCTCAAATTCCGGCAGCGGGACGCACGCCGCATCTCACTTCACGCCGCAGCAATAATCTCAGCGCCGTCCTCGTCGAAGATCTGCTGAGGGACGCCTTTGGCAGTCGCTTCACTCCTTCCTCCGAGCACCGTTGCCATCGTTGCCATCGTTGCCAGTGACTCATATTGCTCGGACGCCAAACGCGCCGCGATTAAAATTGGAACGGACAGAAAGACGCCGATCAGCCCCCACATCCATCCCCAGATGGCGATGGACAGGAAGACCAGAATGGGGCTCATTTCCATCGACCGACCCAGAATGGACGGGGTGATTAATTGGCCTTCGAGCGCGGTGAGTGCTGCATACACTCCGGCAACAACAAAGGCAAAGTAGGCGGCTTCGAAGTTGACCAGTGTCACAAAGAAGATGACAAGCACTCCAACACACGCACCGACAATTGGAATAAAGTTCAACGTCATCGCCATGACGCCCCAGACCAGCGGAGAGGGCATACCCAGCAACCATGTTGCGATCGACACCGCTACTCCCAGGCAAAAATTGATTGCAGTCACCTGAGCCAGATAGCGGCCCAGACCATCCTGAACATTTTCGATTACTCCCAGCAACTGGATCCGCGACCGCAGATTCGGTAGCGCTGGCATGATATTCCCCAGTAGGTCATCTCCGGATGCCAGAAGAAAGTAGAGCAGCACTCCGGTGAACATAAAGAACGACATTGCGTTTCCGGTGCCGCTAAGAATGGACAGGTTTGAGGTGAGTGCCGGTTGTTTGACTTCCACCGACACAGGCTCATCCCTGGGATTCTTTGACGAATCGTTGCGTGAATCTGCCATATGATCGGTGGCTTCGTTGAACGCTGCGACCTTGTCCAAAATGAATGAGAGCCTCTGCTTCACAACCACCATATGCTGCGGCGCGCGTTCGATCATCTGTTTTGCAGGCTCGAACACGAATAGCGTGCCGATGGCCACCATGCCCGTCAGCCCCAGCATAATGATTGCCGCCCCAACGCTGGCCGGAATTGCAATGTTTCTCAGGCGTCTGACCAGTGGTCGCAGTGTCAGGTAGCCGAACAGTGACGTCAGAATTGGGACAATCAACGCACCGGCGAAGTACATGGCGTACAGCACAAGCATCACGGCGCAAACCAGCATCGACCACGAATGGACGGCCACGGGTTGGCTCTCATCAGTTGGAACCGGCGTGTCGTTGCTGAGTGTGTTGTGCATTTGCGGATTTCACTTTTGGCCAGCCCCGGGTTGAGCTGGCAAGACGACCACGCTGAGTCTTCAGAATTCAGACGGTGCAGTCTGCATGTGTTTGGCTATAGGACTCAGCGACCGCGTTCAAGTCAAATCGCGGGGGCTCCGGGGAAGAGAATGCATAAGTCGTGCCGAATAATTGCAACGAGCCTCAGAGCTTAGCGGCAAATCACCAATTGTCGGCGATTCATACCTGCAGAATTGTCAGCCGCCATCACTGGCCCCCGAACGACCGCAGTGATCGCCAGCCGACCGATCTTGTCGGCGAAACACCTTCACCTATGCCGCAACCAGCCATCGTCCAACAAATCCCACTCAGACGGAATGACATTCGCATCAATTTTGAAGTGAAACTCCATGAGGCCGCCCGGGTGGCCCCGTTCACAGAAACTGCAGGGGATTTACCGATGACTGTTTCCGAAGCACACGCCAGCGATGCAAGTCGAACTTTGGCCTATGAATGCCCTCACTGCGGAGCGGCCAATACAGTCGATCCGGCTGCGATTGGCGAACTCGTCACGTGTGTGAATGACGATTGTGGTCAGGTCTTCAAGATTGATGCCCCGGCCGGTCACCTGCTTCGCGACGACGATCCAAAGGTCGTCGAGGCGCGGGCGAATCATCAGGATACCACAGTGTCTCAGACTGAGCAGGAACTCTTCACCGCGCACCCGGCGATATTCGGCAATCATCCGTTCTCGTTTCTGGGTTGTGTGCTGGTTGTCATTGGCGGTATTGTCGGCGCGGTAATGGGTCGCGACGAGTTGATTCTGATGTATTCCGGATTGGCTCTCGCCGCTGCCGGAGCTTTGACCATTGCCTATTGGTGGCTTCAGACTCGGTTTCGCAGTGTCACTGTCACGTCGAAACGAACGCTCTACACTCAGGGCATCTTTTCCAAACAAACCAGCGAAGTGCAGCACGATGACGTTCGCAACATGCAGGTGAATCAGAGTTTCTTCGATCGCCTGGTTGGCGTCGGACACCTGGCAATTTCCAGCTCCGGCCAGGACGACATGGAGATCGACGTTCGCGGACTGAAGTCACCGCAACGGGTGATCGACATCGTTCGCGAGTATCAGTAGACCGTTACAGCGTCAACGGCAGTGTTTCCAATCGCGGTACATCGTTTGCATTGATGAGTTCCACTCGATTCGGCTCAGACGGACCATGTGGTGCGATTGTGGCGCGAGTCAACCTCTTTAAGGACTCACCGCCATGGGAATGCTTCTGCTGATCGTGCTTATTCTGTTACTGCTGGGAGCGTTTCCACGCTGGAATCACAGCAGAAACTGGGGATACGGCCCCAGCAGTGGACTCGGTTTGGTGCTGGTCATAGTGCTGGTCTTGTTTCTGATGGGCCGGATCTAACAACGAACTGCGATGCGACTTGAACGACGGCGACACATGGAAACACGTGCCGCTTTTCTTTTGCGCAGTCGAGCAACCGGCCAGGTTCTCAACACCCGTTACTGTCACAGCACGACACAATGTGTGCGGACAGTGGGCGTTCTTGTTTGTCTGCAACCGCAGAGGCCCCCACTTGTCTGGAACCGAGTCGAAGTTATTCACGTCTTCAGGCGGATAGCAAAGAAACCAACCAACTGCCGCTGACATCGCGGAGCGACACTGCAAGCTGTCCCCCCCAGAATCCGCGTACTCGCGGGCAGAAGCGATTATTGCCAATTGGCACGTCACGGCACGTTACGTGCATTAGATGTTTTCGTCGAACACAAATGCCCGAGTCAACTTTGGTCTCTGGCAATCACCATCACGACGCCCGGGAGAACCATTATGTTGAGCTACGCACTGACCTTTCTGATTATTGCCTTGATTGCCGGAGCACTGGGTTTCGGTCTTGTCGGCGGCATGGCTTATGGAGCGGCCAAGATCTTCTTTTTCGTCTTCCTGGTGCTGGCCGTGATTTCGCTGTTCACCGGTCGCCGTGCGCGAGTTTGATCCGCGACGGAAACGGGCCTTATTCGGCGATCTTCGCGATGGACGATGCCTTCTGCTACCAAAACTCAAACCCCGAGCGTTGTTCGTTCGGGGGCTTTCACTTAATGCGACCTGTTGTCGCGATGCGTCGTCAACGCATGAATACTGCCGACAAAACTTCGGCGACACTCTCAAAACAAAATCACGAACTGGATAAAACGATGAGACACTATTGGATGCCACTGGCCGCACTGGCCACAACTTTGACGCTCGGATGCAACACAGGTGTTGACGACGTTCAAGAAGCTCGCACGGACGTTCAGGAAACTCAGCAGGATGCCGATCAGATGGTCGCTGATGCTGACCAGGATGCGAACGAGGAATATCATGAAACTCGCAAAGTCGTTATGGATGACGTGCAGGATGCGAAAAATGATGTCAGTGAAGACGCCAAGAACCGCCTGGCTAACCGTCAGGACGAACGGGAAGATCTTGCTGAAACCAAACGGGAAGGCAATCAGAAGTTGACAGACGCGAAGAAGGACCGCGACGAAGAGATCGCTGCAGCAAAGAAGCAAGCGAACGAAAACGTAGCGGCTTCAAAGAAGGAACTCGAAGAAACGAAACGTGAAGCCATCAAAGACGCAACGGCCGGCGTTAAAGACGCTCGAACAGACCTCGCCGCTGAAGAGAAGAAATTGCAGGAAACGAAAACTGCTGTGACAGTAGCTCAGGCCAAGCTTAAGACTGCAACAGATGACAATCGCAAAGATCTTCAGGAAGACGTCAACGACGCTCAGGAAGCAGTGACGGCTCAGGAAAAGGACGTCGCCGAAGCTGAAAAGGCGCTGACAAAACACCAGCAGAAGCTGACGCAGATTCAAGACGCGATCAACTAAAAGCTGAGTTGACCACTCACGGTTGAACGGATTTTAAAAGCTTCCGCCGAAACTCTTTCGGCGGAAGATTTATTCGTTATGGCCGCCACAGACCAACGTCCGAAATGAATCAGGAGAACGAACCATGGCGAACGCTGCCACTCACGGTTGGTCGATCAAGCAAGTGTCTTCTTTTTGCTGCATGCTACTGTTGATCGCGAGCTTTCCGCTGCACGCCGCTGCTCAGTCCAGCGAAGAACATGATGTGGAAGTCGTTTCTGCTGAGGACATGGGGCCGTTTCGTCCTGAGAATGATCCGGACCTGAAAAAGGTTGCTCAGAGTATCGTGAAACAGACAAATGACTTTCGAGAATCGGAAGGACAGGAGCCCGTTTCGACCGACGAACAACTGCAGCAGACAGCTCAGGATTTCGCAGACTACATGGCTGAAACCAATCGTTACGGTCATACCGCCGATGGACGTGGGCCAGGTCAACGAGTGACGGCTCATGAATACACCTATTGTATTGTGGCTGAGAACATTGCTTACCACTTTCATACGCGTGGCATTGCGACTCAGCCGCTGGCCGACCAGGCGTTTACGGGTTGGAAGAATTCGCCCGGACATCGCCGCAATATGCTGAAACCGTATGTCACGGAAACCGCTGTGGCACTCAGTCAAAGCGAATCGACGGGAGTCTATTACGCTGTGCAGTTGTTTGGACGGCCGAAGTCCGCGTCGCAGTCGTTTTCGCTAAAGAACCAGACACCGAACGACATCACTTACCAAGTTGGCGAACGCTCATTCCTGCTGCCGCCGCGTTATTCCCGCACGCATCAGGTGTGCCGACCTCCGACCGTGAAGCTGCTGCAGGGCGAGCACGTAATTGCTGAGCGAGAACCGTCAGAAGGCACGACACTTAGAGTTGTCAGCAGCGACGGCAAGCTGCAACTGCAGGCAGGTGAGTAGCCCTCATCGTCACGGACTTTTTGAGACGCGCCAGTGGATTGCGCTTTCACGCACCAGCCCGGACGATCAGCGTTCAGATGGCCCGGCGCAGCCGTCTGCTGACATGTTTTCAGCTTTCTGCGAAGCCACTGGAACGACAAGCTCAAATACATATGCATAAAGTTTAAGGTGGGCCTGGCATAACAAATGCAATTCAAGTTAACGGCGGACGAAGCAACCGCATTCAGTGACGATCTATTTCATTTCAATGTAAACAGGAGAAACGACAATGATTACTCAGCAGGAACTGCACGGCAACTGGAACCAACTTAAGGGATGCCTTGTGGAAAAATGGGGACAGCTTACCGAAGACGACCTGACGAAAGCCAAAGGCAGCGTCGATCGCCTGGTTGGCAAGATTCAGGAAAAGACCGGCGAAACCAAAGCCAACATCGAATCGTTTTTCGATTCCGCATTGGAAAACGGAGCATCGCGATTGAGCGGCGCGGCGGAAGCCGTGCGTTCTTATGCTTCAAGCGTCAGCGATGCGACTTCCGATCAGTACGAACACGCTCAGCAAGCACTGGCCAGCGGCGTGGAAAGTGCCACCAGCGCGGTTCGACGTCACCCGACGGAATCGGTCGCTGTGTGTTTCGGAGCGGGTCTGATCGCTGGTGCGGTGCTGGGATTGATTCTGCGAAACAAGGCGTAGATGCAGAAGGAATGTCGCCGTCTGTTTGCAAGCGGACGGACCGTTCACGCGTCAAGCATGCGTGGTGACAATCAGTGCGCATGTTCCAACTTCCTCGCAATAGCCTTCACTGTCGACCTCAGCATACTATGTCCACCAGCACAACAACCGGTGATGAAACTGCCGACCAGTTACGTCGCGAAATGGCGATGGTTCGTCGAGAACTTAGCGCCGACATCAAGGGCGTGACGGCTCAGGCCAAAGAACTGACCGACTGGCGACAGTACGTGAAGCATGCCCCGTGGATTAGCATCGGCATTGCCGCGGCCGCTGGCTTTATGGTCGTTCCGCGGAAGCTAAACATGGAAACCGTCGACCCCGCCGCGATTGCGAAACTGGCGAAGCAGCACCGGATTGTGGTGGAGAGTCAACCGAAGGCCGCCGCAAAGGCGGGGTTAAGTTCTACTCTATTCGGTCCGATTTCCAGGACCGTGCTGCGTGCCGCGATTGGAATCGGGACGCAGAAAATCACGGAACTGATGTCGTCGCAGCCGAGTCACCAGACGGACAGTTCGAAATTTAAACAGGAAAGAACGCGATGATTAACCGTGTGCAACCGTTCGTGACATCAGCCCCCGCAGCAACGCTTCGGCCTGACCAGACGGATGGAAAATCTTCGTGGGCGGAAACATTAAAGCTATCTCAGATCGAACGCTTCGCTCGGGAACATCCGATTGCCATGATCACGGTGGGCCTGACTGTGGGTCTGGCTTTGGGATGGTGGGTGAAACGAACATGATTGCTCAAGAACAACGAAAAACTAATACCAACGGCAAAACAGACACCGCCAATGGTCGGCCTGGAGTGGGATCGCTGCTGCACGACATGATGGCGTTGATTGAGCTGCAGGGAAAGCTGTTCGTGCACGACCTGCATCAGCTTCGCACGGGTTCCGGCCCAGCGCTGCTGATGCTGGCCTTGGGACTTGTTCTGGCATTCTCGACAGTTCCGGTGCTGTTGCTCGGACTTGGCTGGATGCTGGCGGCGTACGTTGACTGGCCCGCATGGGCGGCGACTATCGCGGTCGCGTTTGTCGGTGGAGTTGGCCCGGCTGTGCTGCTGTTGCTAGTGGGCTGGAGAATAATTCAGAAAAAAGCGAGCGTGATGTCACGTTCAACCACAGAACTCAGACGCAACACCGACTGGCTGAAACGCAGACTTAAGTCGGCGACGTAAAGGTCGTTGGCCGAGACCGCGGCGAATACACGAAACAACAAGTAGCGTGAAACTGAAACCGCTACTTCAAAACCTCTTAATCTTAAAGGAACCCATCATGTCTACAACGACAACTCAGTCAACAGCTCATCCAAATTCATCATCACAAAGCCGACCTTCTTCGGAACGGAATTGTCCCATGAAACCAACTCAGGACATCGTCAACTACGTCCGCGAGTATGCTCGCCAAAAACCCGACGTAGCAGCGCTCTGGTGCCTGGGGCTGGGCATCGTTGTGGGGTGGAAAATCAAGCCGTGGTAAATGTTATCGACCACGATCGGGTACGAGGCTGGGCTCCGGGCTTTAAGTTGATCGTCCTGCCCAGGCCTGTTCGGCGGTCAGCGACTGTTCCATATCGTGCAGGCTCGTGAAAAATTCCTTCACGTGCGGGGCGTCGACCTCATCGCGAAGCGTGCCATACAGGTCCGTCAGAGCCGAATGGAAACGGATGACCAGTTGCCGAACATCCCCCATGGACATTTCCGGCGTGACGTGGATGCTTTTCAACATTTCGCTGACGGCGCTGTCCGGCACATATTGGATATAGCTGTTCAGCACGGCCTCCTGGCCTGCGGCACCGTATGCTTTCAGAGCGTCCTGCCAACGCTGCTCGTAAAGTTGCAGTTGCTGAGACAGCTCTCCAGACAGATCAGAATCGGCCATGCACGCGGTGGCTTCCAGTGCCGTCTGAAAACGCTGGTGATACTCGCGAATCGCGTTCAGAATATCGCGCACCTGTTGAAATGTCATCATTTTGTTCCGTTCTGAGCATAAGGACGAACGGCGAATCCGTCGTCTTCCTATTCTTATGAGCGAACCGCGTGCCAACCCCATTGACGAATCTGTGCGGGTCAATTCCCAGGTCAAGTTGCCGTCCGTTTGTCACACCGAGTCAACTCTAGCAACACAACCGCAACGTTCGTGAATCACGCCGTATGGTGGCCGAACGCCCAATGTCGTCACGCATGGATGGCGACAGTAGGTGTTTCGTCCTCCCAAACAGCACATCACGATTAGCTCTCACAGGTTCTGCTGTTCCAGCATCATTGACGGCACGTGGTTTGCCCAACACGAAACTCCGACGTGCGAATTTGTGTTCCGTTGAAGGCCATCGGCAACAAATGGCCTCATTCTGAAAACCCTCATGAAGAACCCCTTCCCCAACTTGCCGCGTACCTGGCAGCGTTTTAACGATGACAACGGCAGCCTGCTGGCCGCCGGAGTTGCCTATTACGGCGCTCTGTCGTTCTTCCCTTTACTGCTGACGCTGATTTCCGGCGTCGGACTGGTGCTGCAGTTCACCGACGCCGGGCAGCATGCAGAAGCGCAATTGTTGGAAACCGTTGGTACGCAGTTCTCACCCTCTTTGCAGGATCATGTGGCCACGGCCATGGAACAGGTGCGCGATGGAGCAGGAGTGTCCGGGCCGATTGGACTGATCACGCTGCTGTTCGGAGCGATGGCGATCTTTATTCAGTTCGAAAACGCGTTTGACGTCATCTGGAATGTTGATCCGCCAAAATCCAAAGGCGCATTGAGTGCCGTGAAGCGAGTTCTGTTTCAACGGTTTCTGGCGTTTCTGATGCTGACGGGGCTGGGCGTGTTGATGCTGGTGATGTTGGTGGCGGGTGTCGTCCTGAGCTTTATCGCTGATTATTCGAAGCAGGTGCTGCCTGGCAGTGACTATCTGCGGATGACGGTGAGCCTTGTGCTGCCCGTCCTGCTGAATGCCGCCGTATTCACGCTCATCTATCGCTGGCTTCCGAAGCCGGATGTGCGGTGGTCGGAAGCGCTGCGTGGCGGCATTGTTGCCAGCATCGTCTGGGAGATCGGCCGCAATGTGCTGACCTATTTTCTGGTCGGTGCAAAGTATTCCAGTGCCTACGGCGTCGTTGGATCCTTCATCGTCGTCCTGCTGTGGATCTACTACGCCATCACGGTGCTGTTTCTGGGCGCAGAATATATTCAATGCGTGTGTGAGAAGTGTGACACAACTGTTGAGTCGCCAAAGTAGCCGCACCGAGCAATCAATGACCGCCATGCATCATATTCATTGGTGCCGCTTTGTAGTCATCGGGATTGCCAAAACGTTTCACGATCTCGTCGAAGATCGCTCCTTTCGGAATCTTTTCGTCCGATTCCATAACGCGTTGATACAGATCCTCGGGCAGGACGCGAATGGCGGTCATCAGGCCCATCAGTGACATCGCCGCCGTGGCTCGCATGCCCATCATCTCGCGTCGAGACCAAAGCGTCTGCATGAACTCGTCGCTCATCGACATGCCTTTCATACCCTGAGGATAACCCGGAACCGTAAAATTCGGATCGTCGTGACTAAGAGGGACTGACGGACGCGAGTCCAGGTTGGTCAGGTACTGGTCGACACTGTCGTTCGTTCGAATGCGAGGGCCCACGTGATTCACCATGTGATTCATCATGTGATGAGTCATATGGCAATGAAACATCCAGTCACCCGGGTTGTTGGCAATGAATTCAAATTCACTTGCCTGCGCGACTGCAATGAGTTCTGTGTTACGTGGAATCCATGCGGACTTTGGTGCTCGCGTTCCTTCGTGGCCGGTCACCCAGAATGTGTGGCCGTGCAGATGAATCGGATGATGCTGCACGGGAGCGAAGTTCATGATGCGTACCCGTACGCGTTCTCCATGCTTTACAACCAGCGGCGTGGAAAATGGGCCACTGCGACCATTGATCGTGTGCCAGTTCCAGTTCATTGACCATGAATCGCTGACCGTCTGATTGGGCAGAATCGTAAACTGCTGAAACAGCAGCCCAAAGTCGCGATCGACCGGCGGGTTGAATGCCTGCCGAGGATGCACGATGAACCAACCGACCATGCCCATCGTTTCCTGCATCGCCACGTGCGAGTGATACCAGAACGTGCCTGCTTCATGCACGTCGAATTCGTAGGCGAACGTTCCTCCCGGTTTGATCGGGTTCTGAGTCAGCGTGTGCGACCCGTCGTACTGGACAGGAAGTTCAAAACCATGCCAGTGCACGGTTGTTTCTTCCGGCAGTTCATTGTGAACGACGATCCGCACGCGATCGCCCTGAGTGACTTCAATTGTGGGACCGGGCGTGCTGCCGTTGTATCCCCAGACGATCATCTTTTGCCCCGGCAGAAATTCGCGTTCGATCTGCTGTGGGACAAGATGAAACTCTTTGGCGCCATTTTTCATTTTCCATGGGAGCTTAGTTAGATCAGGAGCTTCGAACGGAGCTGGACCTGCTTCCTGTTTTCGAAACCCCGGTACCTGCTTGCCGAGATAGAAGTCACTGTCCGGATCATTGCCGCGCGACGGAACGTAGCGGGAAAATCCATCGTATTCGGCGGCGACATGATTATGCTTGTGTTCGACCGGCGTCTTTGGCTGCCGCGCCACGGCGGCGTGGCCTTTATGATCATCGTGCTCCGAATGGTCTTCGGTCTGCTGAGCCGCAGCAGTTCCGGCCGACAGGGCCATGGCCGCGAGCGTGCCGTGCTTCAGGAAACTGCGTCGGTCGGAAGGATCGGTTGTGTTGGACATGTCGTACTCACTGATAGAAAACGGTCTTCACATGGTCGCCGTTTGTCGACGACGGACGGCGACATTTCCTCGTCTGACACTCGGAACGACGATGAGCTACCGCGGCTTGGGAACGCTGTCGATGTGACCGCCGGGAAGTGGACCGTCGGGTGTTTGCAGACCGTCGTGCAACAGATGGCCGTTAATTAAGATTTCGCTGACTCGCTGCATACGCTGCTGTTCCGTCAGCATTATCCGAGCGTTCGTGTAATCTTCGTGATCTTTCAGGACGGCTTCCCATTCGGCTCGATTGGCTTTGTAGCTCTCCAGCGTCAGCCGATACGCCTCACGCTTTGCCGGCACGATTACGGCCTCATGTTCGTACGCGTGTTGGTGCGCGGTCAGGTACAAATCGTATTCCGTCGCCAGTCGTCGCCGC
>CALFSX010000108.1 GCA_937916515.1 uncultured Planctomycetaceae bacterium
GCTTTGTCACAGTTCAGCTTTGTCACAGTTCAGCTTTGTCACAGTTCAAAAGTGTGGTCAGCCTCCTACTTGCCCTGTTTGTGCTGCTTATTTCGCAAACTGGAAGCTTAAGTCACAGGAATCGCCCCAATTTGTTCTGGCAGAGCATTTGGCTCGCTATGCCTAAAAACGCTATGTTCGTCGATCCGCTTCGCCGAAAATTCGTTTGTTTGGCCGATTTGCGAAAATCTTTGGGGCGTATCGCTGGTTCTGAGGGCTGCATTTTCCACCTTTTTCAGCTGACGAATCGTAGTGCTTGCGCGGCATCTGCCAGAAGGTTATAGTGTGGCCGACAGCGTTCTGGTGAAAAGTGGACGCAGCGAACAATTCTGACATGGGTAGTGGCGGAGTTAATCCGAATCGTCGGTGTGTCACGAGTAAAATGGCGGCAGGTCTGATAGGGAAGTCATGAAGAATTCAGAGCTTGGCAAAATTCATAATGGCGATTGTATTGAGGGGATGAATTCTTTGCCGGAAGGCAGTGTGGACCTTGTGTTCGCCGATCCTCCTTTCAACATTGGCTACAAGTACGATGTGTACGAAGACAAGATGGCCGCAGAGGACTATTTGAAGTGGTCCAATCAGTGGATGACGGCCGCTTATCGAGCATTGAAGGCTGACGGCACGTTTTGGCTGGCCATTGGCGACGACTTTGCCGCAGAGCTGAAGATTGAAGCTCAGAAAATTGGCTTTCACTGCCGCAGCTGGGTGATTTGGTACTACACGTTTGGCGTCAACTGCAAGAACAAGTTTACTCGGTCGCACACGCACCTGTTTCACTTTGTGAAAGACCGAGAGAACTTTACGTTTCGCAGTGAGGATCTTGAGAACCGCGTTCCATCGGCTCGAATGCTGGTTTACAACGACAAGCGTGGTAACCCCAAAGGGCGTTTGCCTGATGATACGTGGATTATTCCTCCGGTTGTTGAAGAAACGTTTGCGTTAAGGCCGCAGGATCTGGAAGACTGTTTTCTGCCCACAGAAAGCGATTGGTATTTTCCTCGCGTGGCTGGCACGTTTAAGGAGCGAGCCGGCTTTCATGGTTGTCAGATGCCGGAACAGCTGCTTGGCAGGATTATTCGTACGTGTTCTGAGGAAAACGAAGTCGTGATGGACCCGTTTTCCGGAAGTGCGTCTACGTTGATTGTTGCCAAGAAACTGGGACGACAGTTTGTTGGGTTTGAGCTGTCGGAAGAATATATGAAGGCCGGCACAGAGCGGCTTGGTCAGGCAAACGTTGGTGACGAACTTACTGGTGCGGCAGAACCTAAGATGTCGGCCCCCAAGACCTGGCAGGGCAAGCCCAACAAAAAAACGGCTCAGCAGCAACAGTGGTTGACAGCGCCTGAATCGGCTCCGCTGCCAATTGACCAACGGATTGCTGAAGCCATTAATGATGGAGTGTTGGTCGCCTGGCAATCTTTGAAAGCGGTCGGTTCAATAAAAGACGTGCTTGACGATAAGGATATGGCGGAGAAATTCTATGATGCCTGCGAGAAGCTGGGGATTCCCGGCTCTCGTAAGTTCCTGGCGGAACGGCTGTTCGCTGTTGTGTCCAAACTGCCGTTTTCACAAACTGAACTGGTCTTCTCCGATAGTTAAAGTTCTCGGTCAAATGTCGCACGCGCGGTGAGACAGGTTTCTTGTCGCGACAACGGAGCGGCTTGGCGGTTCGAACGTTCCACGTCTTCTGCGTGCTACGCCACTCGGTCAAGGGCGAAGCCCTTGTTAAGTTTTATGCTGTGTTGCTGCATCGCTGGCGGTGACGGGTAACACCACTGATTCTGATTTCAATTCATGTCGTCCACCAAAACAACGCTGCCGCAACGGGACCATCTGCGTCGCAATCTTAAAGCGATGAATGCTGATGGGTTTTCGTTCAGCATTATGGTGGGAATTGGCGAAACTTATTTGCCGGCATTCATGTTGTCGGCGGGCCGGGGTGAGTTTGCTGCCGCGTTGATTGCCACCGTTCCGCTGTTGACGGGCAGTTTGCTGCAACTGCTGGCTCCGGCGATGATTCGCTGGATTGGATCGTATCGCCGTTTTGTGGTGCTGATGTCTTCGGCTCAGGCGGCCAGTCTTAGCGCGCTGGCTCTCATGGTGTTCTTTCCGCAGGCTCCGACGTGGCTGTTTTTTATTCCAGCCACGACATATTGGGGCGCTGGTCTGTCGACCGGTCCAGCGTGGAATACGTGGGCCGAAGATCTTGTGCCGGGGAAGTTGCGAGCCGGGTTTTTCTCACGGCGAAGCCGTCTTAGTCATTTCGGCGTGCTGGTGGGATTGTTCAGTGGTGGAATGCTGTTAAGACAATTTGATGGGACGGACCACGCTCTGAAGGTGTTTGCTGTGCTGTTTGGTGTTGGCGGGGTAGCTCGGTTTGTGTCGTCGTTGATGTTGTCGTTGCAGTCGGAAGGAACGGGTCGCGTTAGTACTCGTGGAAGCGAGGAAGCCAATACACGCGGCCCGGTGAAAAGTTTGCTGACCAGTCTGCGGAAACCGGGGCCTGCCGGTCGTTTTGTGATGTATCTGTTAACCGTTCAGACAGGCGTCTTCATTGCGGGACCGTACTTTACGCCGTTTATGAGGCAGACGTTGCAGCAATCGTGGTTCGATTACATGCTGCTGATTTCTATTGGCTTTATTGGCAAAATGATTTCGCTTCCATGGGCGGGCCGAATTGCGAATTCGGCAGGAGTCGGGCGTTTGCTGTGGATTGGCGGCCTGGGCATCATTCCCATCAGCAGCTTCTGGGCGGTGTCTCAATCGTTTTGGTTTTTAGCGTTTGTGCAACTGTTAAGTGGACTGGTGTGGGGATGTTACGAACTGGCGATGTTGCTGCAGTTCTTTCGCGAAATTCCACGCGATCAGCGAGTTCATATTTTGACGCTGTACAATCTTGGCAATTCAACCGCGATGGTTTTGGGAACGTTGATCGGTGCCGCGTGTCTGAATCTTTTCGGAGGCGGCCGCGATGCCTATCTGGCCGTGTTTGTGATTTCTTCTGTGGCTCGTTCGGTTTCGCTGTTTCTGTTGCCGGGTGGGCGAGCGGTGTTGCGTTCGTCTGGAAGTCGCATGCGTAAGTTTGTAAGTCGCACAATTGCCGTTCGACCGATGGTTGGGTCGTTTGAACGCCCGGTGTTGTCGTCGTTTGTTGAAGAAGCTGAAACTGAATCGCCAAACGAACCTGACGGTGTTGAGTGCGAACGATTGTCGAGCCACGTGTCGGGAAGTGATTCAAAGTCGAACTTATAATGACTGACGAAGCCAAAAATCGCCGCGACTTTCTGGGAATGTTGAAGCCAGCCGACCATGGTCAGCCGCCGGTTCAAACGCCATTGGTGCCGACCGGTGGCAGCACTGTTCGAGTTGCCACGCGAGCGATGGCATGCGATTTTTCGATCATCATGAACCCTGGTGGTCATGAACAGGTGTCTGCTGTTGGTGACGTGCTGGAACTGATTCATGAGATTGAAAGCTGGTTAAGCGTTTACAAATCGGGAAGTGAAATTTCACGAGTGAACCGCGATGCTGCGAGCGAGCCGGTGCACGTGACTCGACGTTTGTTCGACCTGTTGCAGGTTTCCCGGAATCTGTTTGAGCAAACCGGCGGGGCCTTTGATGTTGCGGCGGGAGCGCAGGTGCAGCTCTGGAAGCGGTGTCGATCTGAGCAGCGGATTCCGACACCGCAGGAAACTGCGGACGTTTTGGAATGTTCGGGCAGTCAGTACCTGCGTCTGGATGACAAAGTCTGTAGCGTCGGTTTTGAAGCCGATGGATTGCAGCTTGATCCAGGAGCTATCGGCAAAGGGTATGCCTTGGATTCTGCGGTCGAGTGGCTGCAGAAAACGGAGGCAGCGCCGGATTCATTTCTGTTGCACGGAGGTCACAGCAGCCTTTTGGCTCGGGGGCAGCATAGCGGGCAATCGGGCTGGCCTGTGGGAATCGGCAACCCACTGTTTACAAAAAAACGACTGGGAACGGTTTTGCTGCGTGATCAGGCGATGTCCACCAGCGGGTCAAACATTCAATTCTTCCGCCACGAAGGCCGACGGTATGGGCATATTCTCGACCCTCGGAACGGCCAGCCAGTCGATGGAATGCTGTCTGTGACTGTTTTTGCGGATTCCGCAGCAGTTGCCGACGCGCTTTCCACAGCGTTTTTTGTATTGGGGGTCGAAAATGCTGCAAAGTGTTGTGATAATCTTTCGGGCATTGGAGCAATTCTGATTCCGTTTCCACAAAAGGGAAGGCGAGTGGTACCGACTGTCATCGGAGTACCGGCTGACCAAATTTTCTGGGATCACGATCAAGTGGCGTTGTAGATTGGTCTCCAAAATTGGAAGCTCAATCAGTCAGCGAAACCCTCCAGGCTGAAGTTGCGATCACCGCTGGGCGGCTTGCAGCTGTTTACCTTCCATCAATTCATCCTGCCTGTTTACCTATCGGAGTTAGAACCTCGTGACCGACACTCGTCGTTTTTCACTGGCTGCCATTGTCTTGCTGGTGGTGCTGCGTTTGGGCATTGGATGGCAATTGCTGTACGAAGGCCTGTGGAAAGTAAATACTCTTGATTCGCCCACGCCCTGGACGGCAGCTGGCTATCTGAAGAATTCACTGGGACCGATGCGAGATTCGTTTCGCAATATGGCGGGTGATCCGGATGAGCTTGGTTGGCTGGACTACGACACCGTGGCTGGTCGCTGGCAAAGCTGGGCGGCACGATTTAATCAACACTACGAACTTGATGAGAAGCAACAGGGTTCGCTGTATCGATTGATGAATGGTTCTCAGGGTAAAGCCGGCAATCGTCTGGTGTTTTCGGAACCTTTGGAAGCTTTGCCTTCCGGTATTGAATACCTTAACAAAGCCAGTCGAGTATCCAACAAGGTGGTTTGGTTTGATGCCAAGGCAAAACGACTATACGTTGATGCGGAACAGTTCCTGAAGCCGGATGAACGAGCAAAGCTGGATGCGTTGGTCAAAGGCCGGAGCGACGCACAGGCGGCTGCATTTTTGAATGCAGTTGATCGAGTCTACAGCCGCCAGAAGAACGGCATGGGCTATCTGAAAAAACTTGCTGGCGCGTTAAAGGGCGATCCTGGTTTGCTGGGCAACGAAGACTGGCAACAGGTTGGCAAGTTGGAGCAATACAAGAAAGAACTTGCTGAATACGAAGCTGACTACGCCGCTGCAAAGACGGAAACACAGTGGGGGCATTTGAACTTTACATGGGGTAAGATTCAGTCATTGCGGTCAGAATTGACCGGGCCAATTAAGGCGATGGAATCTGAGTTAAAGGACAAAGCGGAAGGGATTTTAACCACCGCTCAACTGGCGAAAGGTCCGGTTTCAGAACCGTGGACCGCGTTGCGAATTTCTGACACGCTGACCATTATTGGGCTGACCGTTTTGGGGCTGATGTTAATTCTGGGCTTGTTTACACGGTTTGCTGCTGTCATGGCCGCATTCATGCTGTTTAGCTTTTATCTGGCGATGCCTCCGTTCCCGGGAGTCCCAGAGATTCCGGGGCCGGAACACAGCTTTATTGTGAACAAAAACCTGATCGAAGTGTTTGCTCTGTTGGCGATTGCGGCATTGCCATCGGGCATCTGGTTTGGGCTCGATCGCCTGCTGGCCGTATTCTTCGACAAATGGAAGTCCGGCAAGAAGCTGAGTCCGGCATTGAAGTCCATGGTGGCAACGGGAGATGAACCGGATTCCGATTCTGGACTTGCTACTGCGGCAACGTAGAATCGATTTAAGAAACGATGCGACTACTCTGTTTTGAGAATTCATTCAAGTACGAACATCACGCTTCACGTTCTTAATCGGACAACATCTTTTTGTCATAGCTGAATACTTTTGGCGACCCGCGCTGAAGCTGGGGAAGTCGCCCGGATTTAATAAAACACGGTCATCTTTAAAACACAGTCATCACACCGAAACGGTGGAGGAAATAAATAATGTTGACAACTCCTGAACAAGAACAAATTGGCAAAGATAATTTCTATGAAGCTGTCGGCATTTCCCGACGTGACTTTATGAAAACTGCGGCCGCCGCTGGTACTGGTCTGGGTGCGTTGTACTTTGGCTATGAAAAGCTGAAGGGTAAGCCCGTTCGCACGGCATTTATTGGCACTGGCGATGAAGGTAACGTGCTGATCAGCGAGCACCCGACGGACTATATGGAAATTGTGGCGATTGCTGACTTGCGCCCCGCTAACCTGAAACGAACTGTTTTAGGAAGTCATCCAATTGCTCGAAAAGGCCTGAACACTGTGCTCGGCAAAGCCAAAGCAGCCGAAGTTCAGCACTTCAGCAATCATCGAGACTTGCTGGCGAAGAAAGACGAACTTGGTCTGGAAGCCGTCGTCATTGCAGTTCCATTGAATCAGCACGCTGCCGTAGCCATCGAATGCATGGAAGCCGGCCTGCATGTGCTTTGTGAAAAGCTGATGGCCAAAACGGTTATGGCCTGTAAAGAAATGATTCGAACGGCGGAAAAGAAGGGACTGATGTTGGCTGTCGGACATCAGCGTCACTACAGCGTGTTGTACGACAACGCTGCCTACCTGACGAAGATGGGGCTGCTGGGCGACATTAAGTTCATTCGAGCTCAATGGCATCGCAATAACAGCTTTCCCAACAGCGACGCATGGCAAAAGTGGAATGGGTCCGCGAAGGAAGATCGTGAGCTTCTGACAAAGATGGAGCAGGATGGCAGCTTGAAAGAGTTTGGCTACGAAACTGCTCGCAAACTGATCGACTGGCGTCTGTACAATGAAACCGGCGGTGGTTTGATGGCAGAGCTTGGCAGCCATCAAATGGACGCGGCCAGTATTTTTCTGGGAAAGGTCCACCCACTTGCTGTTCAGGGGTACGGCGGTAAGAACTTTTTCGGGATGGAAGGCGTTGGGCCGGAATCCGCATGGAAAGACGATCGTGACATCGACGACCAGATCTTTGTTACATTCGAGTTTCCTGGTAAGACGCACGAAGTTAATGATCGTGATATCAGCGTTGTGACATATTCGTCGATGAATACAAACAGCTGGGAGCCCTATGGTGAAGCCGTTTTCGGCAGCCGGGCAACTTTATGGATGAAGACTGAAAAAGAAGCTCTGTTGTACAAGGAAGCCAGCAAGGACAGCCCGGGCGGTGTTGAACAACGGATTTGGGTTGTTGACAGCAAAGGTTCCGGGCCGGTTTTGGACAGCTATGAAACCAGTGCTCCATCGTCTGCCGCAAATGCTGCTCAGGCGGGATCTGGCGACGTTATCAGCCGCGGATATCGTGAAGAAATGGAACACTTCTGCTATTGCATTCGCACAGGCAAGGACGAGCTGCGTTGTAACGGTCATGTTGCCATGGCGGATGCAATTATGGCGTTGACCGCGAATTTGGCGATGAAACATAACAAGCGAATCGAATTCAAGCAGGAATGGTTTGATGCTTCCAGCGATGCCTGTCCGGAAGACGATTTCGCCGCGTAGTCAAACGTGGCATGTGTTGTTGCCGGTCGCGTCCACCCGCCACGTATTGACGTTGTTTGAGGATAGCACAGGAATAACTTCAGAAGCTCGGTGTCTTTTTGATGCCGGGCTTCTTCCGCTATGTTCGTTTCACGTTTGCGACCATTGAATCCAAACAATTGTTGAACGGGGTTTTGCTGAGCGACAACGGAGCGTTTCGAGTTTTGGCTTGATTACGGATAAAGGGATTGCCCTTGTGAGGTGTTGAGATCATGGGACGTTGGCCTGATAGCAGTCGATCAACTCTGACAACCTTTGCGTTGATCTTTATTTTATTTCCATTGCTCGCCTGGCTGTGCGTTTGGTTCATGCAGGCTTAGAACACGCCACTTGTGTTGTGTGTGTAGGGGGCAAGGTTGTCATAAGCGTTTGCCGGACAATTCCGGCTCTGCAGCCTGGATTGCTCGACGCAGGAATTGGGTCAGGCCATAAGCGTCTGTTGTGAATTTAGTTCTGGCTTTTTCTTCATTTACGATTTGGTTCTCTGATCTTGTCTACATCTTCTTCTACCGTCAGTTCTGAATCCGACAATGCCGATCAATCGCGAGGACGATCGGGCAAATCGACATTGCTGATCGTCTTTGTTGTGGTCTTCATCGACTTGCTGGGTTTTGGAATCGTTTTGCCGTTGCTGCCGCGTTACGGGGCTCACTTTAACGCTTCTAAAATGCAGCTTGGTCTGCTGATGGCTTCGTTTTCCGCGATGCAGTTTTTCTTTGCACCGATTTGGGGATCGCTTTCTGATCGAATCGGACGTCGCCCCGTTTTAATTGTGGGGCTGTTGGGATCCACCTTTGCCTACGCGATGTTTGGATTTGCAACGTCGTTGGGTAGAGAAGGCCTGTTTCTTGGACTTGGCGCGTTGCCGTGGCTGTTCATTACACGAATTGCAGCGGGTATCGCAGGAGCCACCATCGCCACCGCTCAGGCAGTGATTGCGGACAGCACTGGCGCTGCAGGGCGGGGCAAAGGGATGGCTTTGATCGGGGCTGCGTTCGGCATTGGCTTTACGTTTGGCCCGTTGATTGGTGCGGCATGCACTTCAAACAACCCATCAATTGCGTTGAACGACGCTCAGTACTTTGCCGTGAAAGCCTGGGAAGCATCGACGGAGCCGATGACGGCGGAACAGCTTGTGCGGCAACTATCCGCTCAGGGTGAACTTCGCCCGGCAGATCAGGAAGCTGCCTCACAGTTGCTGGAGACACCGCGTCCGTTGAATGAGGTACAAGCTTTGTTAATGACACCACCCTCCGCTTTACCAGGGTATGTGGCTGCGGCTTTGTCTGCATTGGCGTTGTTGTTGGCGATTGCCAGGCTGCCCGAATCAAGGAGTGGCGATTCTTCTGCCAACGGACGGCGGCGAGGAGGCTTATTTAGTCTGGGTGCAGTCGCAAAGCATTTGACTGCCAAAAAGTTTGCCGTGGTGTTGGTGGCGATATTTATCACAACCTTTGCCTTCGCGTTGTTTGAAAGTACGCTGTCGCTGCTGACACGAGAGTTCGGATACAGTTCCAAACGAAATTTTCAGCTGTTCGCTTATATTGGCGTCATTCTGATGCTTGGTCAGGGGCTGCTTGTGCGTCGACTTTTGCCAAGAATCGGCGAATACCGAATGGCGCTGATCGGTGTGTGCCTGATGACATTTGGATTCGTTTTAATTGCATTAACGGGTAACAAAGTGCTGCCCGCATCGTCGCTTTGGTACATCCTGCCCGTCGTTACGATTGGCTTTTCCGCGGTGACTCCCTCGCTGCAGTCACTGTTGTCTCAGTCAGCAGCTGACGACGAACAGGGAGCCGTCCTGGGGACAGGACAAAGCCTGTCTTCGCTGGCCCGAATTCTGGGGCCTTACATTGGTATTCAGTTGCTGGATATATCCGCTGCCACTCCTTACTTTGCAGGAGCCGCCCTGATGCTGGTCGGCGGCGTCGCCGTCGCTTCAATCCGTTCGGGCAAAATGCCCGGATCAGCTTCGGAATAATATGTTCTTGCTGATAGGCTAATGATTGCGTTAGCCCATGATTGGCGGACTCCACTCACCGCAACAAGCAGATCCTCGCCTTTGAAATTCAGGGCGAGGATCTTTTTTTGCGCGGAACCAGGCGGCCAGCAAAATGGATTTAACAGGGAAGGCAGTCGCTTCATCTTCTTTCTAAGTGCTTGTGTCGCAAGCCGCCAAAACTTTCTACGTTTTTAACTATGCTAAGCCAATGGGCCAGGGCTCAACGTCGGTTCGGAGAAATAGATCATGAAGACCTGTTTGTTCATGGAGCGCGTTCATGGCTGTTGAGATAG
>CALFSX010000109.1 GCA_937916515.1 uncultured Planctomycetaceae bacterium
GCCACTGCCGACGAAGATGAAGTCGCAGCCTTCACTGAATGGCTTCAGGGGTTCACGCGAAGTCCCATCAACATTCACTATGCGGATCTCAGCAGTCCTATGGACTTCCGCGAAGTCTATGAGGCGGCCGATCAATGCGTGCAGGCTGTCCTCGCAAATGGGCCGACTCAGCTGACATTTCACCTGAGCCCGGGCACTTCCGCAATGTGTGCGATGTGGTTGATCCTTGCCACAACGAAGTACGACGCCAGCCTTATTGCATCATCCCTGGAATCAGGCGTATACACGCCGGAGTTCCCGTTTGAGATTGCGGCCGACTATCTGCCGCGGAAAACAGCGAAGGCAAGATCCGACGTCGTCACAGCGTTGTATGAAGATCGCACGACCGCCGCGTTTGATAAGATCATTCATCGGTGTGAGGCGATGAAGCGGGTTATTAGCCGAGCTCAGCGTGTCTCTGTGTTTGACGTGCCAGTCATGCTTCTCGGGGAATCGGGTACCGGCAAGGAGTTGTTTGCTGAGGCGATTCACAATGCGAGCCCACGTGCTACAGGTCCTTACATCACCGTGAACTGTGGCGCTATTCCCAAAGACCTTGTGGAATCAGCGTTGTTCGGCCACAAGAAGGGGGCCTTCACTGGCGCATCTGAAGATCGTCCTGGATATTTTGAAGCGGCCAACGGTGGAACCTTGTTTCTGGATGAACTCGGCGAGCTTCCTCTGCTGGTCCAAGTCAAACTGTTACGAGTCTTGCAGGAAGGGCAAGTTCAGAGGGTGGGGGAAAATCAGCTTCGCAATGCTGATGTACGCATCATTTCGGCCACCAACAAAGACCTTGCGGTCGAAATTCAGGAAGGCAGATTTCGAGAAGACTTATTTCATCGGCTCGCACTGGGCGTCTTACAGCTTCCTCCACTGCGTGAAAGGTTGGGGGATCTGACTTTGTTAGTTGATGCGAAACTCATGAGCCTGAAAGACACCATCACCCGCGAGGGAACACGAACTGTTCCTGCGCTGACGGCAGGCGCCAAGAGCATCATTAATCAACATACATGGCCGGGCAATATCAGAGAGCTGTTCAATGCTTTAACTCGAGCTGTCATCTGGTGTGAGTCGGACAAAATCTCAAGGCAGGAAATGTCAGATAGCCTGCTTGGCATGGGGCGATCGGATGCCCTTTCCCTCGACGACGTGCCCTTGGGTGATGGGTTCAAACTTGATGAGTTCCTTCGGAAAGCACAGGAACGGCTGATCGAACGAGCTCAGGCGATCTCAAATAAGCAAAAGGAAGTGGCTGCGTTGCTGGGGATTTCCGATGCGAATCTGCGCCAGAAACTGAAGAGAATAGCGCCTGATAAAAAATAGAACAATCGTTCGGTTTACAGAACGATACTTCTCTACATCGTTCAGTTCTATTCGGTTCTAAACTTGCAAAAAAAACACAAGCCATTGCCATTAAACAACTTGCGTATTATGTGGAACTGAATGGCACGATGATTGCTTTTACAGATTTTCAGAACGGGGCCAATCCTCCACTGTCTGAAAGTCTGAATCATGTCTGTTCGAACTGTCATCGAAACCACTTCCCGCTGCATCGCCGATACCGACAACCTTCAGGTACTGTTTGATCCAGCGGTTGAACCGTTTCGAGCTGGAAAGTTCCGAGCACTCAGTGAGTCATCGCTGTGCGCCGACATTGTCGGGTATCAGTCAGGAGAGTTCCCGGACGGTCTGTATACGCATCAGCATGATGCGATCGAAAGTGTCCTTGCCGGCAACAACACCGTAGTCGCCACGCGAACTTCCAGCGGAAAGTCTTTGATCTATTCGCTGCCCGCGTTTCATACGGTTTGTGAAGACCCAGATGCAACGGTGCTGTTCCTGTATCCGCAGAAGGCACTGGCAAATGACCAGTTGCTGAAATTGCGGGAGATGGCAGCAGCGATTCCGTGCATTGCGAATCTTCAAGCCGGCAAGGAACACTTCGTAAGCCGCTATGACGGCTCGACTGATAGTTCGATCCGCCCTGCCATCAGGGAACAGGTTCAGCTGATGTTGACCAATCCGGACATGCTGCACTTTTCTGTGCTTCAGCATCACGAACGACAGTGGCAGCGATTTTTCAGAAACCTGAAACTGGTCGTGATCGACGAATGTCATGAGTATCGCGGCATTTTTGGAACGAACGTGTCTCACATCCTTCACCGGTTGAGACAGCTGTGTCAGCGATACGGGTCTGATCCGAAATTCATTGCGACATCGGCAACCGTCAGTGATCCACAGGAACACATGCAGCAGTTGACCGGAGTCCCATTCACGTGCATCGACCCGGAGCGTGATGGCAGTCAGCAGGGCCAGCGTAAGTTCTGGATGGTGACGTCGCCCGATCACTATCACGACACGGGACGTAACCTTGCGATGAAGCTTGCTGAATCCGGGCTGTCAGTGCTGGCGTTCTGCCCAACGCGAGTGGCTGCCGAGCAGATGGTTTCTCGTCTGGAGCGGAATTCGGATAAAGACACTCCTTCGTTTGTTCGGGTCTATCGCTCTGGCTTGTCGTCAGAACAGCGTGAAGAGATCGAGTGTGGTCTGCGAGACCGAACTGTCCGCCTGGTGTTCTCGACAAGTGCTCTGGAACTCGGCATCGACATTGGCTCGATTGACGTTGTGGTCTGCATTGGACTGCCGCACAGCATGATGAGTCTCTGGCAGCGAGCAGGCCGATCCGCCCGCGGTGGTCGCGAAGGTGCCACCGTATTTATCCCGGCAGAGACTCCGATCGATTCCTGGTATGCCGCTCATCCGGAAGATCTGTTTTCCCGAGACCACGAGCCCCTCGTGCTTAACAGAACCAATCAACGCCTGTTATGCCAACACTATGCGTGTGCCGTTCAGGAAGTCGGAGGTGATGACGACTCAATGGATTTTCAAACGCTTGGCAACGAGATCCAGCAGATTCACGACCTGCGAGCCAGCGGCCAGCTTGATCGCGATGAGTTTTATCGAGCCGAACCACATATGGAGGTCAGTGTGCGAGGAATGGGCGAAGGCACGTACGACCTGATGATCGGCAAGGATAAACTGGGCGAAATCGACTCACTGCACCTGATCCGTGAGGCTTGCCGAAATGCCATTTATCGACACGGCGGTCAGGCGTATCGAGTGATCGACGTGATTCGCGGCAAACGGATTGTTTCGTTGCGACGAGAATTCACATTCAACGAAACCAGACCGCACATCATGAAGAAGATCAAAGTGCGTAACACACTGAAGTCGCAAGCCTTTACCGGTGTGAAACTGGCCTACGTGACCTTGAATGTGACGGAGTTCCTGAATTGCGTGACGGAACGCAGTCCACACGGAAATGTGGTACGCACATGGAACGGCAGCATGGGAATGCCGCCTCACCAGCTTCCAACGGAAGGCACCATGCTGGTGCTGCGAACGCCGTTTTGGAACGAACTGAAACAGCAAATGCAGGGGCGTCCCGAGTCCTCGCTCCAAGGGCTGGAACGATTGATGCGGGGGCTGTTCCCAACGATCTCGGGGCCGTGTGATACGCAAGACTTTTCTTCCGGCACAGATAGCGTAGCAACGGGAGAAATGGCCATTTTTCTATATGACGCGGTTTATGACGGAGTTGGGCTCACAGAGACCGCTTTTCATCACATGCAGTCGTTGGTACAGCGGGCCGAAGAACGGCTATCGAGTTGCAGTTGTGAAGAGGACGAAGGCTGCTTCAAGTGCATTCGCGACCCTCAGAAAGAGCAGCCAGCCAGCAAAGCCGACACAGCTCTTTTGATTCATGCTGTACTGGCTTCTCTGACGGCGGAAGTGCCGGATGTAATCAGCACTGGTCATGAACTGATTGGAGACATTCGTCAAACGGCAAGCTTGAAATGTGAACGCTGTGATGAAGGTGTTACTGCAACGGATCGATTCTGTCCGAACTGTGGCTTCAAACTTCAGGCCTGATCTTCACGAACGAACGACACAGAATCCCCAACGAAGCAAGTCACGGTTCTCGGCAAGGTCACTCATCTTGCCCAAATGGCAACCAGCCCAACGGCGGTCAGGTCAATGTGGACCTGCCTGGAAGGCGGACGGTATGCAACTCGCCACTGATTCGGCTTGGGGCGCCTTTGGCTGAATACAGATTCCATTCCTGATCCTGAAGCGAGACGTGACTTTCTTGTCTTCCATTTACTTAAAGGTACTTAAACATGACCACGGTTCTTGCTGATCCAACCATGAGTGACATCTACCCATTTCCAGCAATTCGAGCGACTCAGATTGCTCGCATGAGTGAGCAGAACATCGGCGATTTCAAGCTTACTGCTGGTATGGCCGAGCAAATGTCGGAAGACGATATCGGCCTGTTGATTGCTAACTGCGGAAGCATGGAACGCATTCATGAGAAGTTGCTGGATTTGGCTGCAACAGATTATTCGGCAACATTTGTGGTCGTGATGCAATCAAAGAAGATGCTTGCTGTCTGGTACAACGCACAAGCGAGGTCACTTGGCGAAAGGCCGGTTCCTGAATCGAAGGTGCCTAATTTCTGGGTGTCAGGTTGTTGTGTCTTCACCACTCCCGAAGGCTTAAGTGGGCTTTCGGATTCAGGCCAGCTGAGTTCTCCTGTGGCTGGAATCCTGATGGTCGATCCGTATCTGAGCACACATAATTGTCGGGTGATTCGGAAAGGTCGCTATACGATTACACACGACCGCCCACAGTTTGTGTTAAATTTTCGGACTGATCATGTGGAAGCAGGAGTCCTGCCTCCCCTGATTTTCTTCGCAGTTCCGCCTGCAAAATCACTGAACACAAAGCCCGCCGAATCGGTATACGGACTGGCAACGTGGTGGTATGCTGATGGAAAACGCCTACGGGTTGGCGAGCCACCAACCGTGTCGTGAAGTAAGTGCTGTGTCTTTGGGCTCCACGTCTTTAATTTCAAAAGTCAGCGCATCGAATGATTACGGATCTGTGGATTGAAAACTTCAAAGGCATTGGGAAACGCCAGCACATTCCGCTGCGGCCGGTGACGTTGCTGTTTGGTGCAAACAGTGCTGGCAAAAGTACAGTGCTGCACGCATTGGAATACCTTCGTCAGGTAGTTGTTGATCGAAAGCTTGACGGTTATGAAGCCTATGGGCCAGTGATGGCAACGAATTTGGGCGGCATTGAAAACCTATTTCATCGCGACGCATCGGGGGTGTGTCACAACACCCAGATAGTTGTTGGGGTTCAACTTGAATTGGTCGACGACGAGCTCGCTCAGATTGGCGGGTTTCCTCGAACGGCATCGTTGAACGCTGTGAAGACATTTCGAGCAGAATTTTCTATAGGTCGGTATGACCCCGGAAATAGCGTAGATTGCTCCCATATTCGAATCAGTTTGAACGGTGAAGAATTCATTCATTTTACCGCTGGCAATTACAATGAGGAGCACGACCTCGAAGAATGTGACGCGAGGTTATTTACCTCTCACCCACTACTAAAAGAAGTTGATGGTCGTGAGTTTTGGATGGGGCAGGCGGTTGATCTCACTTTGATTTCGCACTTTGACATAGATCTCCTTGGCCCCGGGGGCGGTTGCCATGTTGCAAACATGGATATCCCAAGGCTTCTGAAGTCGGTTGATGCCGGCGGGGTTAAAATTAGCAAACTTCAGATGGCAAACGAAATGACAATTGCCGACGTCGTGCAATTGGGATGGAGTGCCCTGAGTCATCGGTTAATGGGATTGACGCACATTGGGGCCAAACGAGCGACCGTCCCTCGGTGGCTTAACTCTAAAGTCCGATGGCCCGATGCAAACTGGCACGACGGCTCGGCAGCGTGGAACTGGCTGCTCCGTGCATCTCCAGCGGCCGTTCGATCGGTGAAATCATGGATGGGGACGGACCGACTGAATCTCGGGTATACGATCCAACGAGACGAATGGTTTGAAATTAGCTCAGAGATTCGTAACGAACTTATCAATCTGGGCGACGAATCGCCGCCCATTGAGTTACTCGTGCGACTAACACGAGCTCCAGAAGTCCGGTCGCTCTTTCTGTTGGAATCGAGGAGCAACCGTTCGCTGCATCCGCAGGACGTCGGCGAAGGTATAACGCAGGTCCTTCCAATAATTGCTGGTGTCATTTGCAAGCACTTCGAGGTCGAGCCACGGCTGTTAAGTGATTTAGGTTACGGTCAGGATGACCATCCGCAGGATCACTCAGTGTATGACTTGGAAGAAGTGTTTGCAGTTGATGAGAATCGGACTGCCGCCACATCAAGTCGCGAATCACCTGTGGCTTCGTCCACATGGGCGAATCATTTCGCTGGACTCGCGCTGGTCGCGATAGAGCAGCCGGAATTGCACCTGCATCCCGCGGTCGCAGCGCGGCTTGGCGATCTGTTCGTCGTTGCAACTGATGAACTGAAAGGGGCTACAATCCTGGCCGAAACCCATTCCGAGCACATCATCCTTCGTCTTCTTCGTCGCATTCGCCAAACAACCGATGGCGAATTGCCCGAACATATCCCACCAGTCAAGGCCGATGACGTCTGTGTTCTGTACGTCGACAATCTCGGCGACGGAACGATCATTAAGCGACTTCGGATTAACGAAGACGGTGGCTTCATCGACCGCTGGCCGCATGGGTTCTTCAGTGAACGGACTGAGGAGCTGTACTGATGATTCACGAATACGCCGTCGACCCCAACAGCCTGTCTTCGTTCAATGAAATTTGGCAGGCACTTGAACAATTTGGCGTCGAAAATGGACGACTTGTTGTGGAATGCCCAAAACGTTGGTGGGCGATTGTGAAGCAAAACCTGGAACAAGCCCAGGAGACTTTGCCAGCTGAAGAGTTCAAGGTTTTGGAAGATCGATGCCACAACCTTCGCCACAGTGGAAAGCTGACGCGAAGGCGAGGTCTGCAATTCGACGGCCAGCAAGCATCATGGATTCGGGGGCTTGCCACTGAACACAGCACGCGACCATTTCGAGCGGCCATACAACTGAATACAGAAGACAGGTCTGTCGACATCCCCGTTCTATCCCGTTTTGACCTTCATGACGGAAATCCGCTTTGGCAAGTTGAAAGGTCTGTCTACGTTTCAAGGGATGAACACGAACTGGCCGTGGCCGCCATACCATTGCTGGCGATCAGCACCGACATGCTGTTTATCGACCCGTATTTTTCTGCTGAGCCGCGTCACTGCATTGGGCTGTCTGCCATGCTGAATGGTGCGATCAAGGGCGGAGCAAAACCACAGCGGCTTGAAGTGCACACTAAGACAACAGCTGCCACGCCTCACCTTTCCGAACAGATACACCTGCTAGTTGTTGCGAAGGTGCGCGACTGTCCAGCGATCACCGTCGTGCGTTGGACGCAGCGTGAAGGTGGTGAACGTCTACATGACAGATTCATCCTGACGGACCGTGGTGGCCTCGAAATTCCCGGCGGAACCGATGGTAGTAGAAAAACCGTAGGAGAATCGACCAATGTGCATCTGCTGAACCAGCGAACTTACGAGTTTCGCTGGCAACAATACCAGCTGGAAACTTCAGCGTTTGAGCTTGCTGAAAAATTCACAGTTTTATGACCTGCACGGTTGCGTCGAGAGAAGTCTTAAGGATTTCCATCCTGATTCCTCGTTCGCTGTCGTCAACAGTGATTGGCCGGTATTCTGGTACTCAGGCAGCATGCAAGTCGCCTCACTTTCAGTTTGGACACATGAATTCAAGGCCGTACAATTTTTCCTTCACCACCGGTGGTTTATTGATCGCGGAGTCTACTGTGGTGGCTGAAGTTTATGAACGCTGTGGTGACTGGAGCGAAGCTGCGCGGCTGATCTCGGGCGACAACTTGTTGCAGGCGCGGACCAAAAGCACGGCCAGGAAAAAACTGGGGGAAATCCGGCATCGGCTGCAAATGCTCACACCTGAACAGCTAAATCTACTTGTTAGTGGCGGGCGAACGGAACAACTGGCGATGCTGTGGCTGGCGGTGTGCAAGCGGTACTCGTTTCTGCATGATTTTGCTCAGCAGGTTGTGCGAGAGCTGTATCTTTCAATGCGAACGCATGTGACGGATCTGCATTGTGAGGACTTTCTGGACAGCCAGACGGCCTGGCACGAAGAGATTGAACATCTGACAACAACGACGCGAAGAAAGGTGTGTACCGTGGCACTGCGAATGTTAAGAGAAGCTGAAATCACAACCAACGACGGGCTGATCGAACCCGCTTTGCTGTCTCACGATGTCGCGGACGTGATTACAGCTGACAACAGAAACTGGTTTCTGATTTTCCCTGTCGCCGCATCAGACATACCGGGAGCAGCCGCGTGAATCGACAATTGGAAACGGCGTCCATGACGGAACGATTTGACCACCTGCTGGCACTGCTTAGCAGCAAATCGTTTTTGAATCGGGAAGGCCTGAACAATGAAGTTCCCTTCTTTATTTGCCCGTATGCCGCCACAGAAGCGGTCGAAATGGCGTCCATGCAGAAGAACCTGGTCAGCCAATTGGCCAGGAAAGGACTTCAGCCGCTACACGTGGATCTGTACGACCTTGTGGTGGAGATCCTGAAGCGTGAAGGCGACTGGGACTGGCTGATTGAAAACGAAGCCACCATCGGCAAGGACAAGCTGAAGGAAGAACTGCAGGGAGTTCTGGACACGGAAACCGTGCTGGTCCCCGAAATCGCGGCTCGCATGCAGAACTCCACAGGGTTTGACGTTTTGATTCTGACAGGTGTGGGCGAAGTGTTTCCGTATATCCGTTCGCACAACGTCCTGAACAATCTGCAGAAAGTGGCCGAGGATCAACCGACGCTGATGTTCTTTCCTGGTGAGTACACGCAGTCTCTGGAAAGCGGTGCTGAACTGAACCTGTTCGGTCAACTGCGGGATGACAAGTACTATCGCGCCTTTAACGTCTTTGAACGCCATGTGTAAGGGGATAACCCGCTCGAAGATGAATGGCCCACTTGCAACATTCATTATTTCCCCCTTACCCACCATCATTTGGCCCCGCCTTTTTTTCCACCGTTAGCCCATCTGAAACACCCCGTCATCATGACTGACAGCCCACTGAATTCCATCTTTGACAAGCCGGTTGATCGCGATATTGAAGGCGTGATCAAGGCTGATGCCAGCAACGCCCTGGGCACGGAAGTTGAAGAATATGTAATCACGAACGAACTCGAATCCCGGCTGGAATCGTTTCTGGATGCGTACAACAACTACAGCAACGCCAACGGCGTGTGGATTTCCGGGTTCTTCGGTTCCGGCAAGTCGCACTTGTTAAAGATGCTGGCATTGCTGCTGGAACAACGGCCCATTGACGGCTGTGACATCGTGACCGAATTCATGGCGAAGTGTGACGCTGCAGAAAACCAGATTCTGAAGGGAGCTCTCGCCAAGGCGATGGAGATTCCGTCAGAAAGCATTTTGTTCAACATCGACCAAAAGGCCGATGTCATCAGCAAGACGCAGCTGGATGCCCTCGTCGCCGTCTTTGTGAAGGTGTTTGATGAACACTGCGGTTATTTCGGAAAGCAATCTTACATTGCCAATTTCGAACGCAAGCTGGACGAAGACGGCCTGTTTGAAAAGTTTCAGCAGGCGTTCGAAAAGTCCGCCGGCATGACGTGGGAGAAAGGCCGCCAGCGCATCACACGCATGTCTGACCACGTGGACACGGCACATCAGCAGGTGACCGGCTCTTCACAGACGGGCGTGATGGATGCTCACAGGCAGGACTACCGTTTGTCCATCGAAGACTTCGCCATCAATGTGAAATCTTATCTGGACACAAAACCCAAAGGCTATCGGCTGAATTTCTTTGTCGACGAAGTCGGTCAGTACAT
>CALFSX010000110.1 GCA_937916515.1 uncultured Planctomycetaceae bacterium
CATTTCATCAATGATATCCAGGGGGAAACGGGTATCCGGACACGCTGCTAGCTGCAACTGAGTCAGCTTTGATTCGACCAGTTTATTGTGATCGCAAAGCGCAAGGCGTCCCAGCGGTCGAATTCCATCAACCTGGCCAGACCGTGGAATGTTGAAAATCCAACGACGACTAAGCCACGATAAATCGAGATCTGAGGCACTGCGATAGTCCTTTGCCGTTCGCAGTGGAATCGCGACGGTTTCGTCGGCTTTCAGTCCCACTTTGCTTTCTGAAGTTCGCAATGTCGAAAGGGCAAGACGATTAGTATCGATCTGCAGCATCGGAAATACGTTTTCGTCACAGTTTTCGTCAGTCTGGTGTTCGCGAACAATTCCTTTGATGTCTCGTAGAATTTCACCGGCAAGCCCACCGATGCCGACAAAGACAGACCGTCTCAGTGACTTTCCTTCTGATGACGTCGGAGAAATCCTGACGGGAGCAGAAGCCTGCTTCAGTCTTGCGGCAGCGCCACCTGGTGGCTGCGTCTTGATGAGTGCCGTGCGAGTCAGGTCGCTGTTGATATCGGAATGACTGGCTTCGCTGATTGTTCTTGTGACGCGTGTGTGTTTCCGACGGACAAGTTCGTCAACAAACTGACCACAACTTTCGTATCGAGAATGCGCGTTCTTGGAGAGTGCTCGTGCAATGACCGGACGATCAATGGGTTCCAGTTCAGAAAGGTCGGGCTGACTGCGCAAATGCTGAGCCGTTAGTTGAGCTGCCGTCCGTCCGTTGAAGGGCATTTTTCCCGTCAACATCGCCTGATAGACGATTGCCAGACTGTACTGATCTGATGATCGTCCGGGACGACCTTCAAACAGTTCTGGCGGCGCATACATTGGCGTAAAGCCATTGACAATTGAAACGTTGCTGGCATTCAGGTCTTTTGCCAGTCCGAAGTCGCCAACCTTGGCGTGGTTTCCCTGCAACAGGATGTTGTCCGGCTTGACGTCCAGATGCTGAAGGCCGTGCTGATCGACCATGAAGTCGAGTGCGTCGGCCGTGTCTTTCAGGTACCCAAGCAGCTCGTCCCGTGGAATTCCGGGTAAGCCTTTTGCTCGGTGTTCCGCGAATCGCTGAGACAGGTTCTTGTCTGCCAATTCTGTAACAACGATCAACCGCGAATTGACAACTTCAATACGTTCGATGTTCAGCAGAAACGGATGTCGCAATTCGCGCATACGTTCCAGGGCTTTAAGTTCTGCTTGCGCGTGGTCGCCCGTACGTTCGCCGTACAAAATTTTGACGGCTTTGGCCAGCCCGCCCGGGCCGATTGCTCGCCAGACTTCGCCGTAACCGCCGGAACCCAGGCGTTCTTTAAGTTCATAGTCGGCCAGCTGGATGCCATCCAATCCATCCAGACGTTCTGCAATGTTCGAATCGACAGGGGACGTTTGCCCGAGCTTTTGCGTTACTATCATTGAGATTCTCCCAATCCACCGTGAATGCTGGCGGCCCGCAGTTCTTTTGTCTTGACTTCAGTGAAGAAACTTTTTGCCACTCGATCAAAATGGTCCGGCTGCATTTCGAATGGCAGATCGTTGTAAGTGCAGTAGTTTCTGACCTGCAGCAGCAGGTCTCTTGCATGACACCGTCTTAGCGGGCGGCCTTGCTTGTGGTAGTGTTCTCGAAGCAGGTATTCAACGGCCTCTGAATCGAAGAAGCATCCTGTTGATTCCGCAGCAATCTGAAACAGCCAGCTGAATTCCTGTTCAGTTGGGTCGCGTAGTTCGATGCGATAAGGAATGCGCCGCAGAAACGCTTCATCAACAAGATCGCTGGGTTCCAAATTGGTTGAGAAGATAATCAGCTGCTCAAAGGGAACCTGAATTTTCTTACCTGTTGGCAGAGTCAGGAAATCGTGTTTGTTTTCCAGCGGAACGATCCAGCGGTTAAGCAGTTCTTCCGGTGAAATCCTTTGGCGTCCGAAGTCGTCAATCAGCAGGCAGCCGCAGTTGCTTTTCATCTGCAGCGGAGCTTCACTGACGTTCGAAACGGGGTCGTGACGAATTTCAAGATTGTCCAGAGTAAGTTCGCCTCCCACCACAACAGTTGGCCGTCGCACGCGAACCCATCGGCTGTCGTAGCTCGCATTGTTGGCAGGTTGTTCAACCTGCCGATGATATGCCGGGTCGAACAATGTGATGATCTGTCGGCCATCGATGATGGCGTGTGGAACCCAGATTTCCTGCCCGAAGCAACTGGTAATCCGGCGTGCCAAAGTTGACTTGCCGTTGCCAGGAGCACCGTACAGAAACATTCCGCTGCCGGAATTGACCGCAGGCCCCAGAAGGTCCAGAAGCTGTTCTTCGATTGAGATGTCCTGAAACGCGTCGGCGAGTTCTCCGCGGCGAATTGGTTCGTCTCCAATTGCCTGAGCCTCAACGGAGATGATTTAGTCCATCAGCGGCACAGGAGCGGGGCCAATGTACGAACATTCGTTGTGAAACGTTTGAGCTCGTTTTCGGCCTTCGTCCGACAGGCCGTAGATGTAATCGTTGAAGCTGCTGGACCCGGCATGAGTCACGAGTCGGCGCGAGCGCAGTCGTTCCAAAGTTGTTTCGGCAACTTTGAAGGGCAGGCACAATTCTGATGCGACTGATCTTCCACTTAGGTTGCCGCTGGAAAGCAGCAGTTTGGCAGCGAGAGACTCCAGAAATGGTTCTGATAGTCCAAGTTCATTTGTGGAATTAGGGTCGGTCGGCCAGAATCTTTCTCCGCTTAGCAGCAGTGAAAGTAGTGACGAGTCTGGCGCGGTGGGAGCTATTGTCGACATTTGGGTTTATTCAACCTGAGGTGTTACGCGTGGATCCATTTGTGAACGGGCTCTCCCTTTCCAAAGAGATAGCCCTGAGCCAGTTCGAAGCCGAGATCTCTGCAGATGTCTGCTTCTTCGACAGTTTCGATTCCTTCGGCAAGAGTGACGACGTTTAAGTCTTTGACGATACGTATTAATCCGGCAATTGTTGAGCGACGGGCAGCAGATGCTGTAGGCAGGCCCTGTACGAGCTGCACGTCAAATTTCAGTACATCCGGCGGGACTTCAATCAGCTCTGTCAGGCGAGCCTGACCGGAACCGAAGTCGTCGTACGCAAGGCCGATGTTTAGTTCGTTAAGGATTTCACGCAGCTTTCGCAGGAAGTCCACAGAAGTAACGCCGGACTCGTGAACTTCCAGCATGATCGATTGTTCCGGATACTGTTCTCGCAGAACAAACACTGACTCAAAAAGGCCTTCGTCGTTCAGCTCAGCAGGGTGAGTGTTGAGATAGAACTGCATGTCAGCCCCGAGTTCTCGGCTGGCACGCATTCCTTCAACTCGACAGATCCGACTAAGAGCCGCTTCGCTGGTTCTTTGCGCGGCGACTTTGAACATTTTTGCAGGAGTTTCAAGGCCGACAAACTGACTTCGCGAAAGCACTTCGAAACCAATTCTTCGGTGGTCATCCAGCTTCACAATTGGCTGAAAGAATGGGTCCACGCCAGGGCGTTGCATCAACGTATTGAACTGTACCTGAGCAATTGCATCGCCTGCCGCGTCTGACGTGACCGTTTCCGTCGCCGTCATTGTGCTGCCGTGTTGCACGGTAAACATCACATTGCCGAAATGCAGAATGTCGCCATCACGCAACGATTCGACAGTCTGCAGACGGCGACCGTTCAGCAGTGTACCGTTGGTGCTGTCTCGGTCTCGTACCAGTAGCTTGTCGCCGGCAATCAGTATTTCGGCGTGGTATCCGGATACCGTTGCGTTTGCCACGCAGACGGAATTGTCCGGGTGACGTCCGATCGTGAACGGTTGCGATTTTACGCTGATTTTCTGAGTGGTACTGTTTTCATACAGATGCCCGCACAGTGTCCAAAGAAACATTGATTCCGGTTCTTTTGGCGCAACTGCTTTATCAACGTTTGCCTGCAGGACATCGTCAAATTCAGAAAGAAGTGTCTGATTGAAATGTTTCATTGTTGAACTCTTGGAAATCGAAGGCGGAATCAGTTGTTGTACGAATCGAGTTGATTAATAGCACATTGGAAAACTTCGGAGACGGGTTCAGATCGACCAGGTGTCTCCAGCCCGAATTCAATTCTCCATGATCGACTGGAGGACTTCTTCGCTTCGTACAAACAGTTGTCTGCCGCAACGAAAAGATCTTCAGGACTTGTGTCATCAAAGCCCGAATGACGAACGGCAGCCCCAATACTGGCCGAAACCGTTATTGTGCGACCGGCTGTTTTGATGCTGATCCCTGCCAGGCTTTCCTGTAGCCTTTTCATGGGAATATCAATATCGCCCGGTGCACATCCAAGACAAAGCGCTACAAATTCATCGCCACCGAATCTGGCAACCACATCGTAGGAACGCATTGACATTTCCAGTTGCCTGCCCACTTCAACCAAAACCTGGTCGCCGATGACGTGCCCGAAAGTGTCGTTGATTTTCTTGAAATCGTTCAGATCCACAATGACCGCACCAATCGCAGTACCCGTCCGGGTTGAGCGATTCCATTCCTCTTCAAGCCTTCGTTCGTAGGCCATGCGGTTCATCAGTCCTGTTAGAGGATCTGACAGGGCCGCAGAGAAGACTGATTCAAGGCGTTTCCAGCTGAAGAACAACTCACCTTCCACGGCCAGCCCAAACAGAACATCGCCCTGAATGATCGCCGTGCATTCCGTGTCGTGTTTGTTAAGCACGGGAGATTCTGTTTCGGTTTCTGAAAACGATAGTTTCGACATTGCTCCAATTGGCATCGCCGCCCAGCGTGTTCGCTCGAACAGGTTTTGGGAGTGCAAACGTCGATTGATTTCGCTGGTCGGAACAACACCCACAATTTGTGAACTGTCATCGCAGATCAGTACATATTGATGTGAATCGTGCGCCGGCAGATCTCGTAACAGCAGTTCTCTGTGTACAAGAAGTGGCGCATCACTACTGTCGTGTGAATGCACACGGATCGTAGCCGGGTCAGATCTTAAGGGTTTTGAGGTTGACATGCTTGCGTCATGTTGCGTTTGAGTAGTTTGACCGCACTCGCCTGATGAAAATGAAACATGTGCGTCAACGGGTACTCACGATGTTTCGAAACTTCACCACAAAGACGCTAGCTCGGGCATTTCGGCTGTGCCGGAAAATAGGTGGGTTCTTTCGCTGAGCGGAGATAGGTTGCGCCGAATGTGTCGGTTGGAACCAAAACGTAAGCAGATCTCTGGTGTGCCTTGCGTGTCAGGTGGAAAAGCATGTGCTAATCGTTAGAACCAGCAGGCATCGGGCCTTCAAAGCTGTTAAGATGGCCGCTCATGTTGGACTGCTGCCGATTGTCTTGGTTTTGTCTGTGAGTTTTTGCTGTGAATCCATCTCGTAACAAGATTTCGCTTCCTCGCTTCCTGGCCTCCGCCGCCGCTGGGCGCCGCCTTGCGATGGTGACTGCCTATGACCACATGTGGGCGGGAATTATGGATGAAGCGGGCGTTGACAGTATTCTGGTAGGGGACAGCCTGAGCATGGTTGTGCAGGGCAGATCAAGCACGCTTCCCGTCACTCTTGATGAAATGATTTATCACGGAGAGATGGTTGTGAGAGCCGTTCAGCGAGCTCTTGTGGTTGTCGATATGCCGTTTATGTCGTATCAGGTCAGTACCACGGAAGCTGTTCGCAACGCCGGACGAATCATCAAAGAAACCGGTGCAGACGCTATCAAACTGGAAGGTGGCAGCATTCAGGCGGAAACAATCCGAGCGATCATGCAGGCTGACATTCCTGTCATGGCTCATGTTGGAATGCGGCCACAGGCCGTGCGCCAACTTGGCAGCATGGGGAAAGTCCAACGCGACGAACAACAGCTTTTAGCTGATGCAACGGCTGCCGAAGAAGCGGGGGCGTTCGCTATTGTGCTGGAACTTGTGCCTGCCGACATCGCTAGTCGCATCACAGCAGCACTTTCAATCCCCACAATCGGAATCGGCGCTGGTCCGGGATGCAGCGGGCAGGTACTGGTTGGCCCGGATATGTTGGGGCTGACTCCTGATTTCAAACCGAAATTCCTGAAACATTTTGCGGAACTCCGGAAATCTGCAGTGTCCGCTGTGCAGCAATATGTTGCCGAAGTTTCTGAAGGCCAGTTTCCCGGGCCAGAACACAGCCATACGTAACCTCGGCTGTTTTGCGCTGTGTGAGCGCGTTGCTGTGCACTGCATCTGCGAACACGAGATCGGTATCTTAGACCGCAAATACGATGGAATGTTTGCCGTAAGGTTGGTGGCGCAATCAGCACAACCGATTCAGGTTCCAGCAAGTTTGCTGGCGATTCGCAGCGCCGCTTGGTTTTTCGACTTGCCGAACCAATTCGGCCTATGTTTCCGAAAAGCAACATCGGTCGCCAGCGGCGAGTTTCACGAAACTTTGGTCATCCCAATTATCGTGGTTTCGCAATTCATCGTCTGTCTGTCGCGAGCTTTCGCGTATTTCAATCATTTGCTGCAGCTCGACAACTCAATGTGGAACAACGATCTCAAATTCAAGCTGGCATTAATCGCCTTCACGGCTGGGGCTGCGGGCTTTTTGCTGATGCGACACGGGATGCGGTTTGACTATCTGTCTGCCGGCCCGGCATTCATGACGATCGCCGGGCTGCTTCCGTTTGCAATTGTATTTGATGTCAGAAAGCTAAAGCAGTTTTCAAATCTGTTGATCGGTTTTCTCTGTATGGTTGGATTCAACCTTTGCCTTGCCGTATTGACATACGCTGGTACTCCGTTGAACGCTCCACTTGCTGATTCCTGGTTGATGAAGTCTGACGCCATGCTGGGCGTTCACCTTCCGTCTGTGGTTGAATGGATGGCCCATCACCCATGGATTTATGTAATTATGAATCGTGCCTATTACTCAGTCTTGCCGTCAACGCTGCTGGCAATTGTTGTTCTTGGATTCGATTCGGATGTTCGCCGATTACGATCGTTTGTCAGCCAGTTTATGATTGCTGGTTTGCTGACAACGGCAATCTATTTTGTGCTGCCAGCGGAAGCTCCCACAGCGGCGTTCGGTTATGCAGCAACGCCCGCTCAGCAACGATTTATTGAACATTTTCACAGTCTGAGATCCGGAGAGTTAACCGTGATCTCAATGAACAGTCTCGAAGGTCTGATTACATTCCCCTCGTTTCACACCACCTGGGCTGTGTTGCTGGCATTCGCATTTCGGCCCTACAAATGGCTGTTTCTGCCGATGGTGGTGCTGAATGCGGCTGTGTGCGTTTCAACCGTTACGACCGGGTGGCATTATGCGACCGATGTCTTAGGGGGCGTTGTCGTCGCTCTGGTTGCCGCACAAACTACGATACGTTTGGGGAAATGGACAGATCTGGACCTTGAATCAACCAAGGCCGAATTCACGATGAAAACAGGTTTGGCATTGACGGTTGCACATCCCCTGGGGCCTTGCCGAATGTTGAGCTCATGACGCAATTAGGGGCGGGCTTCACGCTTTACGACGAAATTTACAACGATTTTTTCAAAAAAAGATGCAAATTTGAACCCGGCCGTAAGCGGGTTAACTTCCAACATTTTGTGGTCGATACCGATTGACGGGGACATCGCAGTTTTCGCCGGTCTGTCTGTTCAACTGGCAAAATCGGTACATAACCCCTGTGATACCTTTAACTTCTTGACTCTTAGAACTCTCAGGGCCACGATATAAATAATATGGGTTGCTTTGGAGTCCTGGGCTAATCAGCGGATGTTGATTTAGTTCTGATTGCAGGTAACTAACAACGCTGAACCAGGTTTTCTGAACGACAGGCGAAGTGTTTTCGAACGGTAGCTCGATTGGTCTGAAGTCAGTGCCTTGTTGGATTCGTGAGTAAGCGACGTTGTCTTGTCGCATCACAAAGTCACATTCAAAAAACTCAAAGCCGGATTACTGCAACGAACTTGTTGTGTTCTCTTTAAAACGAGACCGCACTTCACGTTATGTTGTAGGTTTACGGTTCATCCAGAAGCAAGTAGATCAGTTTACAACTGAAGTAAAGAGATTCGGGGAAACAGACATGGCACAAAACAAAAATGGACCGGTCATCGGCTTGGCGATCTTTATGGTCCTGTCGGTTGTGTTTGCCGTGTTTTGGTACATGACGGCCACTGATAATCAGCTTAAAGATGCTGCGTTAACCAAGGCTGCAAATGATAATCAGGAACTGACCGGAACCGTCCGAGTTCAGACCGAACAGCTAAATACTTTAAAGCGGCTGATTGGTCGTGGTGAAGGTGAAGACGTTGGCGAAGGCGAATCTGCTGGTGACACAATCAACGGCAGTGTCACAAGTCTTCTGCAGGACCTTGCGGCCGATGGCACAGCTGTTGATCCCGATCTGGAAGGTGCCGTTCGTCGCCTGGCATCAGAAAGTGATAAGAACAGCTGGTCTGCCACGGATCGACTTAAACAGGTGAAAGATCGAACGAAAGATTTGAACGATACGGTCGTTTCCAAAGATGGCGAGATCAAACAAATTCAGACCGCCTTGGCTGACGCTGAGCAGAAATTGGTTGATCAGGAAGCCAAACATAGCGAAGAGTTGGCTCAACGAGAAGAAGAGATCAAAACGCTGCGTGCTCAAAACTCCACGTTGGAAAATGAATTCGCAGCCTTCAAAGTCTCTTCAGGTCTGCAGATTGAAGATCTGAATCGCGACGTAAACCAAAAGCGGTCTGCCATTATTGCTCTACAACGACGTTTGCGTGAGCAGCAGGATCTTTCGTTCTCCAAACCTGACGGAATTGTGACCACTGTCGATCACAATCAGAATCGCTGTTACATCGATCTTGGGTCTGCTGACGGACTAAGAACAGGCGTTACTTTTTCTGTCTACAGACAGGATAACTCTGGCGTTGGTCGAACAAACATTACAGATATTAAAGGCAAGATTGAGGTCGTAAGTATTCTTGGTGCACACCGAGCAGCAGCTCGTATCGTCAGCCAAAAGACCGGCTTCCCAATTGGCGAGAACGATTTGATCTATTCTCCGATCTTCCAGACAGGGCAGGCACTTGAAATTGTGGTGGTGGGCAAGATATCTACAGATGGTCTTGATCGTGACCAGTTCCGTAGACTGGTATCAGCCGCAGGGGCTCGCATTGTTTCAGAAGTTGACGACATCGGTGACTTTGCTGACGGCAAAGGAACCAATATCAGCCGAGAAGAAGCTGTGTCACGAATGACCTCTCGAACTCGCTATATCATTATCGCCGATCAGGGTGACGATGACACGCAGGACGTTGAGCTTCAGATACTGTCAAAGAAGATCAAAGACAACAGCGGAGTTTTGCGAGAGCAGGCTTTGAATTTGGGTATTCACGAAGTTGGTCTGTCAACATTTCTTGAACACGTCGGATACAGCCGAAAACAGATTTCGTGGACACCGGAAAGCGGTGCTGCGTTCCCAGGCAAGCTCGCCAACGGTTCAAGAAGCTCCGCAGTTAATGCGACGTTCGGCAACCGTCAGAGTTCAGCCGTTATCTCAGGACAGTACTCAGAACGCGGTGCAGCTCCGACGGTCTCGTCAGGCCAGAACAGCAAAGCGTTCAGCAACTAATCCTGCATGACTTGATAACAAGAATGACGGCCTGCCAATGAAATTTGGCGGGCCGTTTTTGTTTACCGGCAGCCGTCACGCGGTGAACTGTCCTCCAGCTGTGTGTTTGATTATTCGCTTAACTTCGGCAGACGTGGCCAGGCTTACATACGTCACCGGTGGCAAGTGGTTTCCGCCATCGTTGCAAACGGGGCTTGAAGCTTTGCCTAGCAGCGTGTCCGGGAAGCCATTCTTTGTTGTTGCCAATGGCGTCTGA
>CALFSX010000111.1 GCA_937916515.1 uncultured Planctomycetaceae bacterium
GGCAAGCGAACTGAATCGCCCGCGCTGGCAATTGGACTACTTATTGCAGGGAACAAGTTCACATTGAGTCAAGTTTTCTGAGCGACTTAGTCGCGTTTCTGAGCGGTGGCTCGAATGGTCTGAGGCGAAGCCTTGCTGGAGTCTTACGCTGAATGATGCGCGTACGGTGCGCGTCTGTTGCCCGTAGCGACAACGGAGCGGCTGGGCGATTCGAGCGTGCCACGTCTTGCTGCGTGCCACGCCACCGGGTCAAGGGCGAAGCCCTTGTTGGGATGAACTTTAAAACAAAGTGAAGTCGTCAACCACTCGCAACCTGAAGCCATAAACTTCAGCATCCCGCCCAAGTAGACCCGCAGACACCGCTATCTACGAGTCCTTCCGGTCCAGCAATCCGAACACGCCTGATGGATCGATGGTTTCGGCCATCAACGATTCAATGGCCTGATCGGCGGGTGTCGCCAAGTCGGCGCTTTGAGTGGCGTCAACTTCGTAAGTATCAACGTGCTGATTTTGATCCAGCACAACGTACTCATCCGTTGTCTGTACGGGGGCAACTTCGTATTCATGAATTTCAGGCAACTCAACCTTCATCGCAGCCAATGAAATCTCAAGTTCTGACTCAGATTTCTCCAGGCTTACAGTGCGGTCATCAACGATGAATGACAGCGAGTTGCTCCAACTGCTGGCGGTCCCCTGAGAATTGAACGCTCTTACCCAGAATCGATACGTGCCATCTTTCAAATTTGAGGTGAAGGATGCAGTTCCCTGAGCAGAATTAATATCAAACGTATCAACTTGAATTACAATATTTTCCTGGTTGCGAAGGTCTCGCACAAGAATTTCGTATCGAACACTGTCCGATGAGTGCAGCCAGACAAAGCCAACGTTGTTGGTTGTCACCGTACCAGTTGGGCCAACGGCAATCGGCGTTGTCGCGTTGGGAACATCAACGGTGAACGCAAACCATGTGCTCCAGTCGCTTTTTTCACCGACGGAATTAACGGATCGTACGCGAACCTGATAGCGTCGTTCGCCCAGCGTTTCCTGCACGGTATATGTTTGTGCAACGATGCCTGTTGTATCCACAACATTTGTGCCGGTCGCCACGTCCTGAAGCTGAAGTTCGTACGTGGATCCGGGAACAGAAGTCTGCCATCCAATTGTTGGAGTCGCATCGTTAACCGTTCCAACGGCGTTTGGAGTTGGAGCAACAATTGTTGGAACGCTTGGAGATGGAACGTCCAGATAGAAGGTAAACGGAACGCTCCACTCACCAACTTCATCCGCAACGTTGTAACCTCTGACCCAAACACGAATATTCCCTTGAGGCAGCGCCAATGTCGAAGTGAAGCTGGTTGTCGTCAGGTCGGTTTCGTGAATAACCTTGCTGGTTCCGGAATCAACATGATTCACCCAAAGCTCATAACGAACTGCATTGTTTGATGCTGTCCATGTAAACGTTGGAAACTCATTCAGAATATCCGATGATATCGCTCCATCTGCCGCAACCGGGCCGGTAACGGTCGGCCGCGAAGGCGGCAGAACGTCAATGTTCACAATAATCCGTTCGCTCCAGGCGCTGGTTTCGCCGGATGCATTTGTAGCCTGAACCCAGACAGCATGCCGCCCCTGATCGAGTGGGATGGTCGGCGTATAGCTTGTTGTGGTCAGACCGCTGACGTCAATCACGCGAGCCTGGCCGGTGCTGAGATTGTTCACCCACAATCGGAACGTCGTTCCTGGTGTGTAATCATCACCGCTGGTCTTCCAACTGAACGTTGGAGTTGTGTCTTCTGTATTCGGAATCGGATCAACAACTGGTACAGCTGGTGTTGGTATGCTGATTGCAAAGCTGGCAGGAGCACTCCAGCCGCTGGTTTCGCCCGCCGAATTAAATGCTCGCACCCAAACCTTGTACTGTTTTTCGGCCAGTGGTCGGAAGTGAGTATAGTTCAGCGAATTGTAGTCTGTTACGTGAATCACACGATCATAAACCGCAGGAACCTGAGCAGTGCCGGTGCCTTCTCGCAAAGCGGCCACCCACAGCTGATAAGTGCTGGCATTCGGGCCTCCGGATGTCCATTCAAACGTGGGGAAGGCGTTGATTGTTGAAGTAACCAGCGGAGCAGTAATTCTTGGAATCGCAGGCAGATCGACGGCATTCACAGTAAACCGGATCGGCGCGCTCCAGGCACCGGCGGTGCCCAGGAAGTTGATTCCTCGAACCCAGACCGAAGCGGTTCCTTCGCTAAGTGCCTGAGTGGTGGTGTAGGCTCTCATTCCATTGCCAACATCAGCCCCGGGAGTCGTAACCCGGATAACGTTGCCACCGGAGACTATGTACACTTCATAGTCCGTAGCTCCTGCAACAGAAGTCCAGGTAAGCGTTGGCAAGTTAGTGTTGATGGTTGCGGCATTCGCGGGTGAAGTAATCGTTGGTGCCGCAGGAATGACGGGATCACCAATATTGAACTTCAACCCATCACTAAGCGGGCCAGCCTGTCCAAGAGTATTAAACGCCTGAACGGTTACCTCATACAAGCCATCCGTAAACGGATTCGCAAACGAATAACTTTGAGCCACAATGTCTGTGACGCGGCGTGTCTGCTGACCGGTCAACAGATTGGTAATCGTCAATGTAAACCGGCTGGAATTCGCATCTGCCGTCCATTCAAAAACGGGCGTATTTGAATCAGGCAATTGCGAGGGGCTGGTGATGACGGGCTTCGTCGGAATCGTGCCGTCGTCGTCAACTGATGTTACCTGAACAATCAAATCTGCCACGTTCGCATAAATCGGATCACTGTTGGCACCATCAATCGAAACAATCACATTTGTCAATTGATTGCCGTCGGGAAGCAGATCCGAAACCCCGGTTAGGTTGATCGTTTGAGGCGTTCGCCAGTTTGCCGGTGTAAATGTGATTGTTCCCAGAGAAACACCAACCTCACCAGGGTCCTGACTGATGATGTTCACCACGACGTCGGAAGTGGGACGAATTCCAATCGATACGTCAAACGAGTCAGTGCGACCAAAGTCAGAAACAAGACTGCCGCCGTTGGTCTCAGTAACGGTGAGAGAATTGGCTAGAGAATATCCAAGGTCAAGCAGAATACCGTTCTCAATGTCCGACAGCATTCTATTTTGGGGACCGGCGCCAACCGCATGATTCATAACATAGCCGCTGTAAGCCGGGTTTGTTGTGTCCAGGTGGCTGACACTGCTACCGCCGTTCCAGGTTGCTGGAGTGTAAAGACCAATAGGCTGACCATTGTTAGCGCCCATGGCAGCTGGTCCGTTGAAAAACAGACCATTACCGGCGGCGCTGTCTCCACCAACCGATCCCGTGTTCCAGACATTTGCGTTCAATACGCCGGTGTTATCAATGACGCGATTCTGATTCACGTCTGTGATGAATTCGTCAAACTTCGCCCAGGTGCCAGCGTTGCCGGGAGTTGTACCGAATACGTCATTACCGTTCTGTGAGATGTACGACAAGAAGCCCATTGAGTGCAGCAATTCGTGATACATCACGAAGTAAAAGTCGTACTCATTTTGAGCAATGCCTGCGGGGTCTGGATTGATGCTCCAGGTTTGGCCCCAGTTCACGTCAACGCTTCCGTCTGCCGTTGCACCGTTCAGGTCGACGCCGGTAATCACCTTTTGGCGAACAACACCCATACCGCCAAATACTGTTGTTGATGATGCGATTGCGGATCCTGCGGATGCCAATGTCCCACTGGCTGGGTTTTCAGACGACGTCACAGACAACGTCACCACCGCGTCGTTCTCAAACATCGATCCCAGACGAGTTGCGGCATCCTGAAGCGCATCGCGGCGCATTTGACCGTTTGTGGCGTCTTCGAAACCAACGCCACTTCCTATCGCGCCTGCGTACTGAAATACGAAATCAACAGTCAGCAGTTGGCGCACTTCCAACAGTTCTGCACCAGCATTGGCCGCCGTGCTCTTACTTTGAGTACGTCGTGTCGAACGCACTTTTTCACCGCGAAAATTGTTGCGTACTCGTTCCAGGAAAGATCGCACGGCCATCTCTTCGTCCTATCGTTTTCTGACTGGTGGGCCACAAATAGCTCAACCTGCTCGCCGATTTGCAAATCGTAAGCAGAATTGCGGCCTTGCCCTATTTCAAAGAATCGTCGTCGGACATTCCACAGAATATTTGCCAGGTTTCGTACAAAACCGAGGGATTCTACGGAGTTTATGCACGCCAACAGTATTGTTTAGCACACCACCGACACGCCTACCTCAATGCACTTGTTCAGACGGAAGTCACAAACAAAACCAACATTCAGGAAATTCGGGATTCCGAAGCCCACACACCCCACCTTTGGGCAAAGTTTTCCCAATGTAGTGGGAAATACATTCAGAGCGACCGCGCCATCGGCGAAACGGTCACCACCCCAAGCGTAAAGCTGAATGGTCATCGATCCAAAAATACCCTCTCAATGGCCCATGGATATCAAAATCCTCAACTTGTAAAGCCGATTCCTGTGATGTCCGTCAATCATTCCATATTCTCGTTACGAATTTCGCCCACGACCAGAATCCGCCTATTCAATCCAACAGTTTCTAACGACGTCCGCTGAAAATAGAAAATTGTTGGTAACTGAGGGCATTCACGCGCTGTCCAGCAAAATGTCTGGAATTGAACGTATTCGTCATGCTGTTGGCAAATTCGCTGAAGTTCCTTAGATCGTTATCGGTCAATCTGTTGCCGAGCGAAACGGTATCACCAAAAAACCAGCACGTTCCTGCCTCACGATGACTTTCGACGATGTCAGCTCATATGTAATGTTCGGCAGTGTCGACAAAAAAACTGCTGCATCCCGCAGAGACTGCGGATTTCCAAACTTCAACTGAATAACCAAGCTCGCGAACAGAACTCATGACTGAATCTGCAGATCACAAAGACTTTGTCCGTCAAATCGTGGAAGAAGACAATGCTTCAGGCAAATGGAATGGAGTCGTCCACACTCGATTTCCTCCGGAACCCAACGGATATCTGCACATCGGGCACGCGAAATCCATCTGCCTGAACTTTGGAATTGCCAAAGAATACGGCGGCAAATGCAACCTGCGGTTTGACGACACAAACCCGGAAAAAGAAGAAGTGGAATACGTCGAATCGATCAAAACAGACATCAAATGGCTGGGTTTCGACTGGGAAGACCGACTTTTCTTCGCCTCCGACTATTTTGAACAACTGTACCAGTGGGCCGAACAGCTCATCAAGAACGACAAGGCGTATGTGTGCAGCCAGACCCTGGAAGCAATTCGCGAAGGCCGCGGCACGCCCGCTGTGCCCGGAACTGACAGCCCGTTTCGAAATCGCAGTGTTGACGAAAACCTGGACCTGTTCCGCCGCATGCGAGCCGGCGAATTTGAAGAAGGCGAACACGTTCTGCGAGCCAAAATCGACATGGCTCACAAAGTCATGCTGCTTCGCGATCCCATCATGTATCGCATCCGCAAGGTCGAACATCATCGCACGGGCAATGCATGGTGCATTTATCCAACATACGACTACACTCACGGACAGTCGGATTCCCTGGAAGGCATCACCCACAGCATCTGTACCCTGGAATTCGAAAACCGCCGACCGCTGTACGACTGGTTCTGCGACGCCCTTGAAATTCACCATCCGCAGCAGATTGAATTCAACCGCCTGAACCTGACTTACACGATGATGAGCAAGCGGCGCTTGCTGCAACTTGTCAATGATGGTCACGTCAACGGATGGGACGATCCTCGCATGCCAACGATCTCCGGCCTGCGTCGTCGAGGCTACACGCCCGAATCCGTTCGCAGCCTGTGCGCTCAAGTGGGGGTCACCAAGCACAACGCCACCACAGACATGGTCGTTTTGGAAAATCAGATTCGCGAAGAACTGAACCGGACGGCTGATCGACGCATGGCCGTACTTGATCCTGTCAAAGTTGTGATCACGAATTACCCGGAAGGCCAGATTGAAAATCTGGATGCCGTCAACAATCCTGAAGATGAATCCGCGGGCTCACGACAGGTTCCGTTTGGGCGAGAAATCTACATCGAACGCGATGACTTTATGGAAGATCCACCGAAGAAGTTTTTCCGACTGGGACCAGGTCGTGAAGTCCGTCTGCGTTGGGCGTACTTCATCAAATGTACAGACTTCGTCAAAGACGATGCCGGCAACATTTCGGAAATCCACTGCACTTACGACCCGGAAACAAAGGGCGGAAATGCTCCGGATGGCCGCAAAGTAAAAGCCACCATGCACTGGGTCAGCGCCGATAAGGCCATCAATGCCGAAGTTCGGCTGTACGATCATCTGTTCCTGACAGAAGACCCGGACGAAGTGGAAGACGAATCGCTGGACTGGAAAAGCAACCTGAACCCAGATTCTCTGCGGACCGTTAGTGCCAGACTGGAACCATCTTTGGCGACCGCCACAGAAGGCTATCGCTGCCAGTTTGAACGCCAAGGCTACTTCGTCGTCGACAAAGACAGCACCGATCAAAACCTCGTGTTTAACCGCACCGTGACGCTGAAAGATTCCTGGACCAAACGTCCTGACGGAAAAAAATAGCAGTCCCCACGGCAAACCCAGCAAGGCAAAAAGAAAATCGGGCAAGCTACCTGCGGGACTGGTAGCTTGCCCGATAGAAACGCTGACAATCACAGGAAGACGCTTTGATCAAGGAGGGAGGAATCAAAGCGACTTTAACTAACTGCGGGTCAAAAAAATGTGACTCCTGTTTTCCTGCGTTGGAATCAGAACAATTCCGATTGCCCAGGGAAACCGGCCCATTGCGGGATGGAACCGGTCACCACGTTGCGTTCCTGAGGGAGATGCTTTCGTTGTGCCGAAATGCTTTGTCTGTCGTTGAATTCATAACTAAGTGTGGTGGTTTCAAGTTCCGTTCGAACTGCCGAACCAGACTGATTGGCGGATACTTCCAACCCGGAAAAACGGCTACCCGCATTCGAATTGTTCACGCTGGTCGGTGTACCAGTTGCATCGGCTTCCTGCTTCTGAACTTCCCGAACTGTCGACTTCACTGCTGACCGTGGAACGGGTGCCTCAAAACTTGCTGCTCGGCTGCTGCGAGACGCCGCTGACGGTAACTCAGAAGTCCCCCACGAATGACCAGATGCAGGCTGAACGCGACCCTGACCGCTGGTCGGCAAGCGATCATTCCGTGTTGGCGTTTCATGAGCTGGCCGCCCGTTAAACTGAGGCGATACGTCATCACTTGTACTACGACTTGATGGCGGCAAGGTGTTGCCTGCTGCAGTTCCAGCATCCGGGCTTTGACTACGCACGGTTTGCTTCACGGGAAAGTCATCCAAAATCTGCGGGCGAGCCACATCCTGGCCACGAATTGTTTCGCCATCTGCGGCGGCCAGCATCTCGTCATTGGGAGATGTCAGTTTTGGCATGCCTGCCAGTACCCAGCCTTGCCAGTTCTTCTGCAAAGAATCGACACCGCCATGGTGATAATTCGATTTGATGGCTTCCGTCCAGCCCATGGTTTCGCCGTCGGCCAGAAACTTCAGATACTTCGCCTGCCCACCCTGTTGAACAAGAAAGTCGGCCAAAGCGTAGCCTTCCGCATAAAGAATCAACATGGGTCGATAGCCGCGAGGATACTCTTTCATCGTCAGCAGATTTTTCAGGCTGATAAACTCGCGATCACTTTTGATCACCTGATTCAACAAACCAAGTTGCTTCACCTGTTCAGAACGATGCTCAAACAGCGTCGCTGCACCTTCATCCGCCCAGCGAGGCAACGGGCGGCGGAAATGACACGCAAAGATCGTGTGATTCACTTCGTGTGGCAGAACAGAATCCAGAATGCGTTCCAGAGATCCCTGAACGTACATATCCCAGTTCAGAACTTCTTTGCCCACAAACTGAAACTTGGTTTCACCACCAGCTCCCATGGAACCATCGCGAACGCGAAGTTTGCAGGGGCGTGACCAGTTGGGCAGCGGTTGTCCCAGCCAGAAAATGGCGAGATCCCGCCGATAAGCTTCGGCTGCTTCGCCAACCGTCCGAGCGATCTCGTCAGTTGATGCGGTTACCGTAAAATTGCGAGTCTGAAAACCAGCACCCGTTGAAATGAACAACGAAACCAGAATCAAGCTACATCGCAGAATCGGAGCTTCCATGCCCGTCCTATGCGTAAACTGTGTTTTGCGAATTTGCCGACACTGACATCCCGTCACCGTCGAACATCGCCACAGCGAATCCATCCGCTGCAGCCAGCTACTCCAGCAGCAAATGCCGAACCACTTCCGCTTCCGTAAAGGCCCAAGCACTACAGAAACGACGCAAACGCCTTCCAGAAAACAACTTACATGCGAACGCACTGTCCAAAGTCACCATCAGACAACACACGCAGATCTTGCAGTAGTTACAAAACTTCCGGCCAGGTTGTCGTTTCTACACGCCAAGCCACGCTCGTGCGAACCTCATCTTTTCCCGCATAACCCCGCTCTTTCGCCAGAAATTGAAGAGTTGCCAGCAAGGACACCCGGATTTTTTGCCAATTCGCCCGCAAACCGACGATCTCTGATCTAGGCACCACTTCGCCCCAGACACACCGCTTAGTCACACCACAGGATTCGCAAATCCCATGATGGCTCCTATTCTCGCCCCCATTTTCCTGATTCTGTTTTGCAGCTGGATGCTGTGGGGCTGGGTTGTGGGTGAGACGAAAAACATCAAGTGGATGCGAGTCTGGTTTGCACCAGCCTTCGTGATTTCAGCAATGTTGATTTCTGCGGGAGCCGGGGCGATGGCAACCAAGATTTTTCTGAAGCGACAAATCCGCCACGACGTGACTGAAGTTCTGAACGCGATCGAAAACCGAGTTGCCGAAGGTGACTCCCAGAAGGTGCTTTCTGAAATTCGAGCCACAGACTACACCGGCAGCCCCGACGCCAGCGACTTTGATCTGCTGAAACACCTGCCCACAATGGTGGAAAACCTGTCGCCCTCAACCGATAAAGTCGCCGCTCGCAAACCAGCCGAACTGCACTAAAAACGAACCGGCACTCAACCCAACAACGGGTTCGCCCATGACCCAGTGGCGTGGTTGGCTGGAAGGCGTAGGACGTTCGAACCGCAGAGACGCTCCGTTGTCGCTAAAGTCAAAATGCGCACCGTACACGCATCATTTTAAGCAAGGTTCTAAACCACGGCGCACTATTCCCTCCGTCGCCGTCAGCACGCCTTGCGACACCTTGTGCAAAAAGACGCGATCCAGCGTTTCTGGAGTATCCGTTGGTTGGTGGTAATGCGGATTCCGCAAGAAGCTGGTGTCAGTAATCATCAACGCCGCAAAGCCTTCGTCCCAATACGGACTGTGATCGCTTAAACGCGTTGCGGGCAATGTGTGGCCACTGTTCGGCACCTGCAACAATTGGCTGGGAAGATCGGCGACGCTCTTAAATGCTGCCGCAAAGTGATTGATCAGTGCCGTCGAATTTTGGTTGCCGACCACACCGATAAAGTTGCCAACATCCGAATACAAACCTTCAAGCTGCTGTGGAAAACGCTGACTTCCGGGTTCGTGGCTGCAATAGCCCAGCATTTCCAAAGACACCATGCCACTCACCAAACGCTGATTTTGCCGACAGCTGGCCGCATGGAAAGCTGCCCCCAGCATTCCGTGTTCTTCCAGATCGAACACGACAAGTTCCAGGTCGACGACTGTTGAATCCCAGTCTTTCGCCGTCAGCCGTTGATCGATAATTCTAGCGGTTTCCAGAAGCACAGCCACTGCTGAAGCGTTGTCGTCAGCTCCTGGAGTGTCTTCGCAGGAATCAAGATGAGCTCCCAGAATAAATACGGGCTTCTGAGTTGCCTTCTGTGACTTATCCGCCGTTTTTTTCCGCCGAGCGACCAGATTAATGCCATTCAAGGTGTTCAACATGCTGTCGGAAGCTTCAAACGGCTGCCGCTCAACAGTCCACCCTGCGGCCGTCAGTTCGATTTCGCAGTATTGTCGACACTCTTCCAGGCGATCTGATTCCGCAAATCTGGGAACCGCCGCCAGCCATTCCAGGTGCTTCCAGATCTTCCCGGGATCCATGTCCATCATCTTCCCCTTCGCCTGAACGACAGTCGTTCTTTGATTTGCCAGCAAATTTGCTGGCGAATCGTCCTAACAACCGTCAATTTTCCGGGCCAGACCACGTTTTACTTCCGCCTCGTTGAACTGGGATGTGAATCAATTAAATCCACATCGAAACAGACGCTTCGCTTAAACTTGCTTCCGAACCAAGACCGAGTATATTGTGTCCACTTCGGGGCAGACTGCCAGCCAGTTTGTCGCGACGGAGAGATGGCAGAGTGGCCGAATGCGCATCATTGCTAATGATGTGACCGGGTCAAACTGGTCCGCGGGTTCGAATCCCGCTCTCTCCGCTTCTGAATGCCAGTAACTGGCGATGACAATTGACGACAAGCCCTGTCTATGACAGGGCTTGTGTCATTTGTGGCTTGAATGTTTCGGTGCCGCGTCCCCATTTTCCTGTAACTGCTGGCAAAGTTACTCACCACTGTGAGTCCATCTTCAACGGCGATGCTAACCTGATTAGCATTCAGACCGCCAATAAACGGAAGACCACGTCCACATCCTCGACCTGCAACGACGTCGGCCATCTGACGGATAAAGTCCTCGATCACTGGAACAACAACATCGATCGCAGTGAACATTTCGAACACAACCTCATTGCAACCGCAAGTCTGTGGCCACCGACCTGAACCCCGACGGCATTGTTGACGATGTCCCCAATGTTTGGTTGAACGGTTTTAATGGAACGCTCTTGGTTCGTCTGTCGGCGAAAATCCTTTCGGCAGAGAACGTTGTGAATTGATTCACAACTGGCGGCACGCCGCGCGAAGTGATCCATTTCTTCGGCATTGCAGCGATTTCACCTCTATACGGTAAGCCGCCAGAATTGTTTTACTTTCCGTGGTATGCTCTTCCGCTGGCACACCGGTTACATTGAGCGAGTGTGACCAGACGATTGAAATAGTCGACCTACGGATTCTGATCATGAAGACAATCCAACGCCTGCTTGTGTTGAGTCTCGTAGCAGCGGCCGCCTATTTTGGATGGCAATGGTGGTTGAGTCAGCAGACTGAGCCATTGCCGGATGGAATCGTGTTTGGCAACGGACGCGTGGAAGCCGTGCAGGTAGATATCGCGACAAAGTACGCCGGACGCATCAAAGAAATACTTGTCTCTGAAGGCGACCTTGTCGAACAGGGGCAAGTTCTGGCAAAGATGGATACCGACGAACTGGAAGCCTCACTGGCTCAGGCGCAGGCTCGAATTGCCGAAGCAGAAGAATCCGTTCATCAGTCTGAGGCGCTATTGGTGGAACGAGAAAGCGAGTTTCAGCTGGCATCGCAGCAATTCGATCGAGCGACTCAGTTGTATGAAAAGAAGGTCACCACACGCGACGAATACGATCAACAGAAGAGCCGTCGCGATGTCGCAAAAGCAGCGATCGAAGCAGCCAGGGCGACCGTGAACACAATGCGACGTTCGGTCGATGCGGCCAAAGCCGGGACGAAACAAATCGAAGTGCAGATTGCCGATGCTGTGCTGACATCGCCCGTGCAGGGACGCGTGCTGTATCAACTTGCGGAAAACGGTGAAGTCCTTTCTGGCGGAGGCAAAGTGCTGACGCTGCTGGATCTCAGCGATATCTATATGGAAATCTTTCTGCCATCTCGCGATGTCGCCCGTATTGCAATTGGGGCGGAAGCACGGATTGTGCTGGACGTTGCTCCGGGCTATGCGGGAGCTGCGAAGGTGAGTTTCGTTTCGCCGGAAGCACAGTTCACACCGAAACAGGTTGAGACTGCAGACGAACGCGACAAGCTGATGTTTCGCGTCAAAGTGCAGGTGCCGGCAGAAGCTGTTCGCAAGCATATCGACAAGATCAAAACCGGAATTCGCGGCGGTGCCTACGTGCGTCTTGACGATTCGGTTTCGTGGCCAGCGAAACTCGAACGACGCTTCCCCGACGATCTGTCCGAAATTCATGCGAAGGAGTAACCAAAGCTGAACGTCTTTGCGACATAAGCCACGTGGCTCCCAGGTTACCCTCATGAATTACACGTCTGTTGAAAGTAACAAGACATCAGGCCCCACATCAGGTGCCTCCGACTTCAGCAATGTTCCGAACGTTGCCGACGTTGTTGACGTCACGCACCTATACGGGAAAACTCTCGCACTGGACGATGTTTCGGTGTCGATTCCGGCAGGCAAAATGGTGGGACTGATTGGGCCCGACGGCGTCGGCAAGTCCACATTGCTGGGACTTCTGTCCGGTGCTCGCAAGTTGCAAACGGGTTCCGTCAGTGTGCTGGATGGAAGCATGGCCAGCGCCAAACATCGCCAGCACGTGTGCAGCCGCATTGCCTATTTGCCGCAGGGGCTGGGCAAGAATCTGTATCAGGAACTCAGCGTTCAGGAAAACCTGGACTTCTTCGGCAAGCTGTTCGGGCAATCAGCTGCGGAACGGAAAACACGGATTCTCAGGCTGGCCACGGCAACGGGACTTGATCCGTTTCTTGATCGACCCGCCGAAAAACTCTCGGGCGGAATGAAGCAGAAACTGGGACTGTGTTGTGCGTTGATTCACGACCCGGACTTCCTGATTCTGGACGAACCAACAACAGGTGTCGATCCGCTTTCACGGCGACAGTTCTGGGAACTGATTGATTCGATCCGAGCCGAACGACCAACAATGAGCGTGTTGGTTTCGACGGCTTACATGGACGAAGCCGAACGGTTTGAGTGGCTGATTGCGATGGATGCCGGTCACATTCTGGCGACAGCAACGCCCGACGAATTAAAGTCGAAGACCAAAACCGACAATCTGGAGCAGGCGTTCGTCGCGCTGCTGCCGGAACAGAAACGCGGCAAAGGAAAGCTGATCATCCCGCCTCGCCCGGAAGTCGAAGCGGAACCGGCGATCATCGCGAAAGGGCTGACGCGTCGCTTTGGTAACTTCACTGCCGTTGATCATGTCAGCTTCACGATTCAGAAAGGCGAAATCTTCGGCTTTCTGGGCTCCAACGGATGCGGCAAAACAACCACGATGAAAATGCTGACCGGCCTGCTGCCTCCATCAGAAGGTGAAGCCTGGCTGTGGGGGAAATCGGTCGATGCAAACGATATGGCGACTCGGTATCGAGTCGGATTTATGTCTCAGGCTTTTTCGCTTTACACAGAATTGACCGTCGCACAGAACCTGACGCTGCACGCCAGACTGTTCCACATTCCGCGCGCTAAGGCGAAGCAGCGCATTGACGAACTGGTTGCTCGTTTCGGTCTGAAGCCGCATCTGAATTCTCGAGCGTCCGCCTTGCCGCTGGGTCTGCGGCAGCGATTGTCGCTGGCGGTGGCCATTATTCATGAACCGGAAATGTTGATTCTTGATGAACCGACATCAGGAGTCGACCCCGTTGCCCGTGACGAGTTCTGGGAACTGTTGATCGACCTGTCGCGAAACAAGTTGGTTACAATTTTCATATCAACTCACTTCATGAACGAAGCACTAAGATGTGATCGCATTTCACTGATGCACTCGGGCAAGGTGTTGGTCTACGACACGCCACAGAAGATCATCGAATCGAAAAACGCAGCGACGTTGGAAGAAGCGTTCATTCACTACATTGAAGAAGCTGCTGGAGACTCGCTGGAAGAGTCTGCTGAGGGAAAGGATCGGGCATCCTCTTCGGAAAAACCGCTTTCTCTATCGGTTGATTCTTCGTCCGCTAAGGATTCCAAACCCGCTCACTTGAGGTCGAAACTCGGTTCCAGCCTGCAGCGTCTGTTCGCTTACAGTTACCGCGAAATGATGGAGGTCATGCGCGACCCTGTGCGGCTGACATTCGCGTTTGTGGGCAGTCTGATTCTACTGCTGATCGTAACCAACGGCCTGTCGTCGGATGTTGAAAATCTGTCATACGCTGTGCTGGATCAGGATCAAACACCAGCTAGTCGAGCGTATCTGCAGGAATTTTCGAGCTCACGATATTTCACACAGAAGCGAGAACTCTACAGCAAAGACGACCTCGAAAACCGCCTCGCGTCACGCGACATCACCATGGCGATCGAAATCCCACCAAACTTTGGCAGAGAGCTGAAACGCAACGGCAAGCCGCAGGTTTCCGCGTGGATTGACGGAGCAGAAACGGCTCGGGCCGCCACAATCGAAGGTTATGTCGAAGGGGCACACGCGAGTTTTCTACGCAGGTTTTCGCGTGAGAATGGAATGTCCGTCACCACGTTTGCGTCAATGGAAGTTCGGAACCGCTACAACCCCACGTCGGAAAGTATCTACGCGATGGGGCCTTCTGTTCCCACAATGCTGCTGCTGTTATTTCCCGCAATTTTGATGGCGGTCACTGTGGCGCGTGAGAAAGAAATTGGCACGATCACCAACTTCTATGTCACTCCTACCAGTCGCCTGGAATTTTTGCTGGGCAAGCAGTTGCCTTACATCGGCATCGCGATGGTCAACTTTGTCATTCTGAACCTGGTTGTCGTGTTTCTGCTGCAGGTACCGTTGAAGGGAAGTCTGCTGGCTCTGGTCCTGGGAGGGTTTCTGTACGTCACCGCAACAACGGGCTATGGCCTGCTGGTTTCCAACCTGACGTCCAGCCAGGTTTCAGCCGTGTTGCTTGCTGCAGTGCTGTCGATGATGCCGACGATTCAGTTTTCCGGAATGATGCAACCGGTTTCCACGCTGGAAGGCGGCGCTAGAGTGATGGGCTCGCTATGGCCGGCGTCGTACTATCTACATCTTAGCGTCGGCGCGTTTACGAAAGGGCTGGGCATGAAGGAACTGCTGCCCGACCTACTGAAGCTGGCCGCGTTTTCGCCGGTCTTCTGGATTCTGTGCACGTTGTTGTTACGAAAACAGGAGGACTGACCGTGCAAATGCTTTCCAATATTTTCTGGCTGGGAACCAAGGAATTGCGAACTCTGCTCAGCAGCGTCGGGCTGATGGGCTTCCTGAGCTA
>CALFSX010000112.1 GCA_937916515.1 uncultured Planctomycetaceae bacterium
CCGGCGTTTGACGTGTTTTCACAAGCTCGCTTGAATCTACGACCGAGCAATTCCGATCCGTTGCATTATGGCAAACAGCCCATCATTGTCCAGCTTGATCGACGCCTGTGTCTTTGATTCGGTTGGTGACCAGCCGTTGGTCAACGCGTAACGAATGAGTTCGCAAATGACACGTGGTGCAATTGCAAACGTTTTCTCAATATCTATGTCGGGATAGTCAAACCAATAGTCTCGGTTAACCATGCCGGCAATCACACAGAGTGATTCGAGACCGTAGTCGGCCTGAACGATCACCCGAAGTTTCACACCACCGTCTTCTGTGCGCCCATTTTCGGATACGCAAGTAATGTACGGCAGGTCATCGACAACCAAACGTTTCTGTTTTGATTTTGGGAATGCCATGTCGATTGAGCCGGATAACATGTATTATACGGACGTCCAGATAAGTCATCTGTCTAAGTCAAGAGGTTACCCGGCTGCCTGCATTGAGTCAATCCCTCAGGTGGATTGAATGTTGGCCATGAATTTAGGCGTTTCCACCTGACGATTGAGGCGAAAGTGGACTTGCCGAAATCAAGGCGTCGGTGGACTTATACGGACGTCCGTATAAGTCAAGGGAAGACGAGAAATACGGACTCAGGTCCTTTCCACCTTCGCGGGAACATCGACAGCCGTGCTGGTTTACGAGCATTCCAGCTCGTACTCTGCCACCAGCAAGGCTTGGCCGCATTGGCTGCAGTCGGCGTTGGAATGTTTGTAGCGGACGAACTTCTGGCCGTCGATGGTGCCCGATGCGATCGCACCTCGCACGTGTCGTTTGTTCTTGTGGTCCGTGCTGCCGCATTTCGGGCACGTGGCTTTGGTGATGATCGTATTCGCCACGGCGCGTGCTTTGGTTTTCGCTCCCGCTGGCCGGCCCTGCTTGGGGGCTTTGGGCGTCTTGGTTTTGGCGGTAGCTTTGGTTGCGGCTTTGGAATTGGTCATGGTGAAAGGTTCCGTTTTAGGGTTGCTGGAATTGCGATCGCGTCAGACGGTGACTCTGATTCGTTTGCGGCGTTTCCTGGGTTTCGTGTCGGCTCGCAGAATGGTGCCGGTGGGCAACTTCAGGCCGAGCACACTGCCCAGCACGTCGTTGCCGACGCCCACGTCCCACAGATGGTTGTCTTCGCCGGGCTTGCACGTCCATTGCTCGACCGTGCTGCCCGTTTTTTCATAGCTCACCATTTCGCTGACTTCTGCGCAGTGATGATCGGCCAGCAGCTTGTGATCTCGACCAGCGAACTACGTCAGACTGCCGGGAACCTGCGACGGCATGATCAATCGATCGCGGTGGTGAGTTTTCCAGGCGTCGGTGTCGTAGGTGATGTAGCGCATGGATCCGACGGTCGGCTTTCTGCGGCGCCAGTTTTCGCCGATCACGTCGCCTTCTTTTTTGGCCATTTCGTTCAGCGGAGTTTTGGCGCGAAACGAGCGACTGTGCATGGGCCACAGTCGGCCCGTCAGGCCGGCTTTGCGGATGCCTTCTTTGATGGCTTCCGTTTCGTCGTTGGCGTCGATGCCGGCGATGTTCAGTCGCAGGATGCTGCCATCCTCGCGCTGAAACTGGCGATCAAACAGCATGCGAAACAGATCCGCCATCGCCGCCATGATGCGGATTTCGTGCGTCGGGAATTTCTTGTAGATGTCATCAATGCGGTGGCGTGCTGATGCCTGCGTAAAGTAGGCTCGCTTCTGATCGGGCCAGGTACCGTAGTCGATCGTCCAACTGGTCGAATCCTGCGCCCATGCTCGCACTTCGAACCACAGCACGGCCTTGGAATAGTCGGCGTGGGCCGTCATATATTCCGCATCGGCTGGCACCAGGTGCTGCTGCAGATGGTGATGTCGCACGGCCAGCACGTGCGCCAGCAGCGACGGCATGCTGGACGCGTTGAACTGGTCGGGCTGATTCATCAGCTCGCACCAAAACGCCTCGCGGTCGCTGAAGTACCAGTGCATGGCCTTTTCGAGGGCGTCCACATAGATCGCCGGGTCGAAGGCATACTGCCAGACCACCACGGCGCCGGCGTTCATCTTTTTGTAGTGCTTGCGATAGTAGGCCTGCGCGGCCGGGCTGAGGTGCGAGCGAAACCGTGGAGTTTTCTTCGCTTCGCTGAGTCTCTCCCCCGCCATCCAAAATCAAACGCCAAAATTCATTTGGGCAGCCGTCTGAAGCGTCGTCTTGTCTGGGGGCGTCTTCAGTGAGCGTTTGAAGGCATGGCCAGCAAAGCGAAGCGGATATAAAATTGCTTCGACACAGAATCGACCGACATACTCGCCATGGGAAAAGTACTTGATTGTCAGCCAATGAAGGAACTGAAATCGTCGGATGCTTGTCCCTGGCAGTCCTCCGGTGCAAAATCAATGCAACCGCGACGCCGTGTCGGTTTTGTGTCAGATGCGGCGGAACCAATAAAAAAAGGACTTCGCCAAAATTGACGAAAGTCCTTGCAGTAAAAATCAGTAGACCCAACTGGACTCGAACCAGCGACCTCCACGATGTCAACGTGGCGCTCTAGCCAACTGAGCTATGGGTCTGTGTGGCGGAACGATAGTCAGATGATCGGCGGAAATCAATTCACCAAATCGTGATTCTGCGACGTTCTTCAACTCAGACACAAAATACGCCTGTTTTACAGCCGCAGCGTTTACGTTGCCGTCATATTCGGTGCAACTATTTTGTGCGGATACTTGGAAGCCGTGGCGAATTGCAGCTAACTTACGGAAGCCTGAGTTCGCGAATCGGTAAAATTTCTGGTGATGACGCTGTTTTGCCATTTCAGCATTCAGGTATCCCACGCCGATTTTCTGTGTTGCAGGTAGAACGATTATGCTGGCCGGACAATTTACTTCCCGACGGGTTATCGAACTTGTTGAGGTGGCTGAGCCGCGTTTGACGGACGCTTCGCCGCCTGGTTCGATCGTTTTTCAGCCAGAAATGACGTGCCTTTGCGGTTCTGATCTGCCATTTTTTGATGGTCACTTCGAAGGCCATGAAATCAAATATCCTCAGCCTGCCGGAATGTCTTTGCACGAAATGGTAGGCACCGTTGTCGATACGAATGGTTCCCAGTGGGCCGCCGGTACGCGAGTTCTGGCGGTGCCAGAACGGCAACACGGACTGTTTGAACGCTTCATTCTGTCGGAACGCCGAGCGATCGCGTTGGACAATCGTTTGACCGACGAAGTTGCGTTGATGGCTCAACCGTTTGGGACAGTGGTTTGGGCGCTGAAAAAGTTGCCGAACATGATTGGCCGCGACGCAGTCGTTTTGGGCCTGGGGCCCATCGGGCAGATGTTTGTCGCTGGGCTGCGAAACATGGGGGCTCGAAAAATCATTGGCATTGATCCAATCAGTGACCGCACTTGTATTGCTAAAAAAATGGGAGCGACTGACACGGTTTGTTCAACGGGTGCGGAGGCAGTTGAACGCGTGCGAGAAATACTTGGCGGCGAGTTGCCGGAAATTGTCATCGAAGCTGTGGGACACAAGGCTCAGGCGTTTAACGACGCCGTTCGATTAGTTCGTCCGCACGGTGAGATACTGTACTTTGGAGTGCCGCCGGCGCCCGTCAATGGGATTGAGTTGAAGGATGCGATGTTGAAGAACGCGGTGATTCGTACCAGTCTGCATCCTGATTTTGAAGAAACGTTTCCGTTGGCCATGCAGTGGTTGGCGGAAGGACGAGTTGACCTTGGCCCGCTGCTGACGCATCGTTTTGCTTTGGCGGAAATTCAACAGGCGTTCGATCTGTTTCGCGACAGGCAGGATGGAGCAATTAAAGTGCTGGTCGAGTTTCCTTCACTGCGGAGATAGCTTTTCAACTGAGTGGCCCGAATTGCATGACAGTGGTAAATTCCAATGCTGCCGTTCCGCTCAGGAAAACTGGTTGGTAGCAATGAAATTTCTCTGAAACCGAAATGCAGTTGGCGATTGTCGAAGTGTGAGGTTTGTTTTTCGTGAGTGCTGATTTTGCTGACAACGATTGGGTAAGAAACGACGCTGGCCGAATCGTTCAGGCAGCCTTGGAACTCTGGACTGCTGCTGTGCTTAACGAAAATGCAGACGGTGCACCTGATGGCGTGCGTTGGCGGTTTTGCTGCGATGCGATTGGGAATTCAGACGGTGGAATCGGATTGAATCTGCCGCGTCAATCGGTTGCTGATTTCATTGGCTGGATGGGGCATCGCTTGATTTGGTGGCCCGGGGCTCCTTTGCTTCATCGCCGAACATCGATCCTGTCGTCGCGACTAAGCAAGCGACGTGACCTTGAAACATGGTGGTTTGATGTTTTGCGAACGTCTGTGATTCGCACGCCATCCAGCAGTGATTGTGTTTGCTGCGTGGCTGGCACTGCACCATTTGCCGCAGTTTCTCGTGCGTGCCAGTTGTTCGGCGTTCCACAATTGCAGATCAACGTTTCCGACAAGGTCGTTACGACTTCCGCACAGTTGGTTGACTGGTTAGTTGATCGCTATGAGTGTGAGTTTTTCAGGACGAAAACGCGCGAGGTGCATGACGGTACCGATGTTCATCCGGTGTTTTTATCGCCTGAGTTTCTGGGTGTTGCAGGGCGAACGGGCGTTTCACTTCAGGAAGTTGACGTCAACGCTGAATCACAGAGTTTGCAAGGCCGCGATGATTTCCCACCTGGTGATCGCGCTCTTATGAACGCGGGGGAACGTATTGTTGCGTTGAGTTGCCGACCGAAGGGAAACGTGGAACGGCTGCTGTTGCGTAAGCTTGAGGTGCCGGAAAACTCACGTCCGCTTGTGCTGGTGAGTGCAACCGAAAATGGACCGGCAATACCGGAGTCTCTGATACAGGGTGGTGCTATTCCATGGTTACTTGCGGCTTCGCCGGCGGAGTTCGAATCCAGTGATTCGGTAGAGTTGTCAGATGATCGCAGCTTCCAGCCGGTATTGATAGCGGATGGCCCTGTTGAAGTGCCAGACGAATGGTTGTGCCATTGGACTCGCCCGGTTGCAGGCCCCTGGCAGGATCAGGCAGAGGATGAGTTTCTGGACGAGCTGATTTTGGGATGCGAGACGGCCGATCGTTCTGCGTTTGCTGCACTGATCCGTTTGATGACGCAGCAGGTAATCAAGTGCTCGGTTTCGGCCAAAGGGAAGCCTTCCACAGTTTCATTCACCAGCGTGCCGTTGGCCGAGTTTCGTAGCCGGAGAATTTTTCGTCGTCATCGGCAGCGCTTCGATTTTGAGCCGTGGGGTGTGGCGATTCGCAAGGCCGCTTTGCAAACTGTCGGTGCGGAAACGGTTGCGTACCTCGACGACGATTCGCCGGTTGATGCCGTGCCTCCCAGGTTTACTCAACGTAGATTCAGTTCGAATGGGCAAATCGATTGGTCGGTGGAGCAGGAATGGCGAGTCGAAGGCGATGTTGAACTGGGCTGGTTTGCAAACGCGGATGTTGTGTTGTTTGTCGATCACGCGTTGGCTGCCGCCAGTCTTCGGCGGGATTCACCCTGGCAGGTTTTGGTAGTTCCGGATGTCGTTGAGAAGGCTGAAGGTTGACGTTCGGGCTGTAATGGAACGCGGTGACGAAGGGCCAGGACTGCGTGGCTGAATTTGGCTTGCTGGCGGTGTCGATTGTCGTTCCGCTGTATGCCTATACGGTTCAGAGAAATTTCTGCAGACTGTTGCAGATTATTCTGGCTTTCGGGGTTGGAGGTCAATTATCCTCACTCTCTCTATCTCTCTTGCTCAACTGTTTGTTTGTTCTGTCACAGGTTGTCTTGCTGATCCGGCCCGCTCTGGCCCCGTTTGCATTGTTTTTCCTGTGAATCCAATCGATTTCCTGTTTCAACCGGCTTGTTCCAGCGAGCGATCGAATCGCTGGATGCTGATGCAGCACGGTGATTTTCAGCTGCTGCCATGTCGCGTGCCCTTTGGTGCGTTGAGTCGCGATTTGACTCCCGCCGTTCAGGGATATGGAATTCAGCAACTTTGCGACGCTCGGCGATACGTTGAGCTGACTCGCATGGGCTGCCACCAGGACGACTCTGATCAGTGGCATCTGCGATTGGTGGAAGCGGCATTGTGTCTGGAGCAGGGAGATGGCGACGAAGCCTGGCATCAGTTGCAGCTGGCACTAAAGTGGCGGAACAGCCGTGAACAGGAATCTCTGCTGAAGGATGCTCTGCCGCCGATCTCAATCAACGATTGGTTGGTGATGGCGACTGTGGCGTTAAGCGTTGACAAAGTCGAAACCGCAGAAAGTTTTGCTTCAGAAGCGATTGCCAAAGTTCAAAACGAACCGACGGCATTTTCGCACGATGTGCTGCGAGACAGCCGAGCCGATGCGATCACGACATTTGCCACGGTACGGCTTGCGCAAGGCCGATTTGGCGAAGCGGAAATGTTGCTGCAACTGGCTTATGAAGCACATGAATTGGCGGGTGATCTGGAACAGATGGCCGTCGATTTTGTGTTGCTGGCGGACGTTGAGCAATTAAGTGGAAATCGAACGGAGTCAGTGTATTTGCTGTGCGAAGCTGAAACCATTCTGAATGAAAAATGCGACTCAACAAGACATGATCGCGTATTCGCATTGAAGCAGGTGATTCACCAGCGACTTGTGAATGGTCACGCGGGGCGTCGGCGAAAAACGTCGGTGCCGGTTAGTTCGAACTAAGCCGTCGCGGCTGTCGTTTAACAGCAGCGCTGAAGTCGCTGGATAATTTCAGGACTACAAGTTTAACGCTGCTGTTCTCGATTAAGACGCAGTTGTCCGCAGGCGGCGTCGATGTCGGCACCTTTGCGTTTTCGAACGGTTGCCGGGATGCCTCGTTGTTCAAGAATTTCGCAGAAGCGGCGAGTCATGGGTTCGCCGGGAGCCGTCATCACCAGTTCTGAGACGCCGTTCATGGGGATCAGGTTAACGTGTGCGTTTCGGCCTCGCAGCAGCGTTGCCAGTTCTTCAGCGTGTGCAGGTTGATCGTTGACTCCGGACAGCAAAACGTATTCGTACGAAATGCGTCGTCCGGTGACTTCAAAGAAATCGTCGGCGGCATCAAGCAGTTCGTTCAGGCCAATGTTTCGATTGACGGGAACGATTTTGGTACGCAGCTCGTCATTGGGAGCATGCAGTGAAATGGCCAGGTTGAACTGTTTTCCGTTGCGAGCGAATTCGCGAATCTTTTTCGGAAGACCGACGGTTGAAACCGTGATTCTGCGAGCCCCCAGCCCAAAGTTTTCTTCGGATGATAGAAACTCCAACGCCGCCATCAGGTTGTCGTAATTGGCCAGCGGTTCGCCGATTCCCATTACCACAACATTGGTCACTCGTTCGTCGTCGGCCAGCAGTCGATGTATGACCAGCACCTGTTCAAAGATTTCCGACGCTGTCAGGTCTCGTTTGACGCCCAGTAGTCCACTTGCGCAAAACACGCAGCCCATGGCACAACCAACCTGCGTGCTGATGCACACCGTATGTCGTCCGGGTTCTCGCATCACGACGCATTCCACCAGTTCGCTGTCGTTCAACTTCAGCAGCAGCTTTTCAGTACGGTCTGATGCGATTTGATGCCCAACCTGTTCGAAGCTGGAAAAGCGAAACTCAGTGGTAAGCTTCTGGCGAAGAGCCGCTGGCAGGTCGGTCATTTGGTCGAATGACTTAATTCGTCGTTCGATCATCCATTTGCGAATTTGTTTCAGCCGAAACTTCTTTTCGCCAACGGACGTCAACCAGTCCAGTAGTTCCTGTTCAGTAAGAGCCAGCAAGGGACGGCGCATGTCAGCAGACAATTGCGGCAGCAACGCAGATTGTGAAATGGAATCAGACATTCAAAACAAGGGCTGCGCCCTTGACCCGGTGGCGTGGTT
>CALFSX010000113.1 GCA_937916515.1 uncultured Planctomycetaceae bacterium
ATCCCAATGCTTCCGCCAGCGGCAAAAGCATCCTGATCGGCTGCCAGGAATGTAAACTGCCAGCTGTATTCGGACTGCTGGTGTTCGATCATCTTCCGGATGTCAGCACGCGAAAACTCCTTGCTGGAGTTTTCCGCCCCGTCCGTGACGATGACAAAAACGACAAGGGCTGGACGTTCCTGTTCCGGCATGGCTGCAAGTCGAGCCCCTGTTTCGTTGATGGCACGCCCCACTGCATCCAGCAAAGCTGTCATGCCACGAGGAACTAACTGATAGGGTGGAACCTGTGCGACGTTGATCCCATTGTGGACCAAATCGTATTCCGTATCGAATTGCATGAGTGTCAGCAACGCTTCCCCCGGTTCACCAACCTGGGAATGAATGAATTCATTGATGCCGCCTTCAGCATCACTTTTGATGCTTTCCATCGATCCACTACGGTCCACAACAAGCGTAATGTCGGTCAGGTCGTTTCGCATGATAGACTCCATCAGTTAAGAAGATTTTCAAGGCTTGACTTGAGGAAAAAACACTGAGCCCCGTCGGCGTCAGCCAACGGAAATTTACAGTATCGGGATCAAACTATTCGGGCAATTGAATGAGAAACAGCCACAATTTGACACCCAGCACTCGTTACGCATTGAGCTCCGAAGGTGTTCAACGAATTGCGATTTGGCCCATGCTTCCGTTTGCGGCTGGCCAACGCTTTCTGTTGGGACCGTTTGGTAAGGACTCAGATCGCTCGCGGAAAGTGTTTGCCTCATCTACCACACACCAAAGGTTAATGAGCATCAGTGGCTCTTGTTACTTGTCGAGAAACCCAATCCATTGAGAAACACCGGCGACAATGCGAGCATCGATATTTTACATTCGTCTGTCCGTCTTCAACTTTAAGTTCAAAGACAATCCCACACCACGGGCATGGCACATCTGCTGCAATGAATTGTTCATTGATCATGAACTCATTGAACGTATCGTCGTCAAACATAAGAACCTCCTCAGCTGGGAAAAGTGTCACTCAATGATTGGTCGCGCCAATGTGGCGGCGTCATTGGGAACGGGCGGAAGACGCCCGCCAAGACCATAGGTACAGCTCAACCGTATGTCTTCGCAAATTGTTGGTCTGAGTATGTGAGGTACGTGATTGATTCAATTAGACAGATCACTCCAAACACTAACGGTACAATGAGTGTCCAGAAGAACAGCACGTTCATCATCAGATAGAATGCGCCCATTCCATTTTGACCAAGATAGAATTTGTGCACGCCCAGCAGCCCCAAAAAGAAGGCCAGAAGGAACGCAACGACTTTGTTTCGACCAGTGCTCATCGACTGATGGTGTGGCCGCAACGTTGGGTCCACGATCTCTCCGCAGTGCTTACACTTTTTGGCATCCCGCAGAATCACCTCTGCGCAGAATGGGCACCGATGTGCAGCAACCGGCAGCGTAGGTGGCGCCGCAGACGAATCACTACGCATTTCCGCCTGCGGCGGCACAGATGCCGCAGGCATCCGGTCAGGCGCTGGCACCAGTGGTGTCCGGAGCGGCTTGTCCTGCGGAAGTGGAGGTGTCGGACGACGAACAGGGGGAATCATTGGCTGATCCGGACGTTGCAATTGCTTTAGAAACGCTGCTACCGGAATCCCGAGTTCTGTTCCGACTTCCGTGACTGTCGCATCGGTGGAGATTCGTCCGGAATCAAATAGTTCCTTGATCTTCAACGCCGACAGAGGTTTTGATCGGCGTGTGCTTGTCCGTACGACGTATTGTTTGTGCTTAGACATGGCAGTGTGCAATAACTTTCAGAGCTGTGTATGACACGAACTTCCTCTCTGGCACACACAGCAAGCGAGATAATGGCATCCACGCTGTCTTGACCGTGATAAAGAGGCGCACTCGCATCCGGAAACGCTCCGAATGCGGCACGTAGATCCAGGTGTGTTCGACTGGGGAAAGCGACTGGAGTACGCTGGTTACTCGTCGACTACGTTCAGCTCCAGCAGCTTAACTTCCGGCATCGCGTTGCCGATTAGCCCCTGCAAGTCGCCGTAAAGCCCAGTCGTTCCAGTGAATGCTCGCTCAAGCTGTTTACGACGTTTACGAAACCGACTCTTTGCCGAGCGTTCTTCGGCGTCGATGTCCGTGGTCATCTCACTGAAGGCTTCCACAATGCCGGAAAGATGATGAGTGAACTCGGCACTACACAAGTAGCTATACACCTGATCCGCCTTGCCGTGGCGGCCTGCTGCGGCGTTTCTGGCCTTTGCGATCTCAATGATGCCTGCACGCAATGCCATCGCCAGCGGAACAGCATATTGACGACTGCAAACCCAGACACCGTCAATGTTTGCAAACGTCTTCACGTCTTCAGGAAGCGTATCGCTAACGATTACAGCGCATTCTGCTCCGGCACGTCTCTGATCATCACGAAGCTTTGGCAACCATGCCTTACTCCAGTTCTTTGTACGTTTTGATTCCCAGAGGATTGAACCGCAGGAACGACCGACGCTGGTGTGCACGTGCTGCTGAGCATCGCCACCATTGACTCCTTTGGCGACCGGTTCCACCACGTCATCTGGAAACGCTTCGCTCAGCGTGTTTTCAAGCTCCAGCTCCAGCACCTCTCCCTGCAGTTGCTGGGATCCTTGTTCTGACTTTCGTCGCAGGTCATCGATCTGCTTCCGCATCTGCTGCATGGTCAATTCGTTTTCGGCCAGTTTGAGGCGGAAAATTTCCTCAGCCTGTGCCTGAGCATCCTGCTGATACTTCGACCGCTCTTCATCCAGTTTTCTCGCGACCTCAAGTTCCATGGCATCAGCCCGATCCTGAAGCTCACGCTCTTTCTGACGAAGCTGCAGTTCGTTCTTCTGAGCCTGCTTCAGGTTCGAACGTAGTTTGTCGAGTTCCGTTTTCGAATCTTCCAACTCCTCTCGCAGTTCAAGCTCAGCCGCCTTGCGAGCCTCCGACTGCAACTTCTTGCGTTCGTTCTTAAGCATCGCAGCGACCTCCAGCTCGATCTGCGATTTACGTTTGTCCAGATGCTCTTCTGCGTCGCGAATCTCAGCGGCTTGCGCTTCAACCTGCAGCCTTCGTTCGGCAAACTCCTGATCAAGCTCAGCGCGGATCCGCGTTGACAACTGAGTTGACATCGCTTCTGTAACTTCGAATTCGTGACGGCAGGACGGGCAGGTGATAGCGTTGGACATGAAACGACCTTCAGCAAATGGAAACAGAGGACTGGGTGCTGAAAGGGCATAACGCAGATCGCGTGCCAATCTCGAAAATTGCTAAGTGAACGCAAAAACCCTTTGTTTTGTGGATGGCCAGCAAACTCGGTGTGCTTTGAACAGAAGAATGTTTCTACAGAAAGAAGGATACTTCGTTCCCTCTTCGGTTTACCCGAGTTCTACCCATGAGTGACGCAAGCTCTTCGAATCCTATACACAATTTGCAGAAGCATTCAGAACGCCGCAGTTTTAAAAGCGATTACACCTGTCGGTTCAACACCAGCCCGGACGCAAGGTCGGCAACTCACCAATCGCTGTGAAGCCGCCATTCCGTCTCTTTGCACTGAGGCGATGGAGTCCATGCACCAAAAGGCCAACCTTGCAACGCTCCGAAAACGATCGAACGTCTTCAACTTGAATGCGGCCGTGGTGAGACGTCAAGTATTCGATTGAACACCGGCTTCAGTAAATCCAGAGGTTTGATACCAGTTTTCTGGAGGGCTGGTTCTTTAGGCAACCACCAGTCTGTTGATCTGGAGTACCACTGCGATCCAAAGCCACTGCCGCTTCCTGCGCCAGGAACGTTTGAGCAATTTGCTTTTTACTCGGCAACTGCATCAGAGCGACGGAATGTCACTTCAAACTTTTTGCAGGCGCGATACTTTTGCATCCGATTGGCTGGGCTGAAGGCATCATTCATGTCATAGCGTTGGAAAATGTCCAGGCCGCGGTCCAACAGAATTTCCCAACCGTGGTTGGTTATAATGTGCCGGGCATGTGCCTCCGGATCGTATTCCCACGTGAAGATGATTCCAATTGGGCCGACCTTGGACTGAATCTGCGACAGGAAGCCTTCCTG
>CALFSX010000114.1 GCA_937916515.1 uncultured Planctomycetaceae bacterium
TCACTTCCTCGCCGAAGTAATGCAAATTCAGCAGTGAAACTTCGCGCCCCCTCTGTACGAAAGCCAGTCCACCACAACTGACGGCCTGCGTCTTCTCAGCCAGTTCCAGCTTTGTGGCCGGACATCGCAGCATAGGCGACTGCATGTGGCTCTTCTGATTTTTAATTCTACAGATGCCACCGTCGACAGACGGCCCCGGAGAGACGCCTCAGAAACACAAGCCGAAGTCGTTGAAGAAGCGTGGCGGTCAGGCTGGTCATGTGAAACGCACTCGGCCGCTGATGCCGACGGATCAATGCGATCTGGTTTTCAGCTGCCGCAGGACGACGCCTAAGCGAGTGACCTCAAGGGCGTAGTGTGTTTGGCAAGTGATCGCCGGACTGATGACACGATCGGCTCACAACAAGCTTTCACAGTGCCCTGATGACGCCCGGTTCCCTGATCAGCCCGGTCGCTCAAAGTAGATTCTGAGCATCACCGGCGACGCGCAGGACTTCAGCAAGGCACGTTTTGCCTTCACTGACTCGTTCAAATCCTGACTCAATCAGAGTACGCATGCCGGCTTTTGTGGCGGCTTCTGAGATCTCCTGAGAGGACGCGTGTTCAAGACAAAGTTTGCGAATGGCGGCATCCGTCTGCAGAAGTTCGATCACCGGAAGTCGGCCCTTGAAACCTTTGCCCTGACATTCCCGGCATCCTCCCGGTTCATAGATGGTTGAACCTTGTGGCAGAATGTCTTTCTCCTCGCCCGGCATCACCTGTGTACTTTTTCGGCACAGGGGACAGAGTCGGCGGACCAGACGCTGAGCGGCGGCGGCCACTAAAATACTGGCCACCAGATACGGTTCAATTTCCATTTCCATCAAACGAGTAAACGCACCGGCCGCATCATTAGTATGTAGTGACGCCAAGACAAGGTGTCCGGTCAACGCGGCTTCGACCGCATGCCGAGCGGTGGTCTGATCGCGAATTTCTCCCAGCAGAATCACGTCCGGATCGTGTCGCAGAACACTTCGCAATCCTCTGGCGAAGGTCAGCCCGGTCCCCTCATTGATCTGAATCTGATGAACGCCCGGCAGCGAGTATTCGACGGGATCTTCAATGGTGATTATTTTCGCATCAGGACGCGTGGTACGAATTTCTGCCAGCAGATGATACAGCGTTGTGGTTTTGCCGCTGCCGGTCGGACCTGTGACCAGAATGAGTCCATTGGTGCGGTTGATAATCTGCTGCCACTGCTTGGCAGTATTGGTTGGCAGCTCCAGCTGAGCCAGTCCCCATTGACTGCGTCCTTTGCGAAGCAGACGCAGTACCACGCTTTCTCCATGGATCATGGGAATTGTGGAGACACGCACATCCACTTCTTCACGAGAAGCCTGAAAACGAATTCGACCGTCCTGCGGCAGACGTTTTTCGGCAATGTTCAGCATTGCCATAATTTTGAGTCGACTGACAATGGCGGCGTGAAAGCGATCCATTTCGCGAGAGACGATCTGATCCAGCATCAGTCCATCGACGCGATATCGCACACCGAATCCATGCTGCGACGGTTCGAGATGAATATCGCTCGCTCCCGAAGCGATCGCATCGCTCAGAAGTTCGTTGACCAGCCTGACAATCGAAGACTCGTTTGCCAGGCTGTCTTCATCCTCGCCCTCACTAACCGCATCTGCTGGTCGACTATCATCATCCAGCATTCCTTCCAAAGTTCCCCCGGCAATTCCAAGTCGGTCTTTCAGAAGTGTGCGGATCTGGTTGGTTTCCGCCAGAGCCAGTTCGACGTCCAGTCCGGTGGCCTGTTCAACTTCCTGGCCCAGGGATTCTACGCACGGATTGCTAACGGCAATTGTGACACAGTCTCCTTTCAGTTCCACCGGAATCGCCTGGTGACGAAACAGGATGGACGGGGAGATCATCCGCATGAGTGAATCCACGATTTCAATTGTCGACAGATCCACGAAGGGCAAAGCCAGGTGCTCGGAGATGGCCATCAGAAACTGTCGTTCCGACGTTGCCGGATTCCGCAGAATGGCTTCAATCACATTCTGGGAATCCAGTCCCTGAAAGGATTGCACTTCGCTCGCAGAGACAAAGCCCCGGTCGACTGCGATTCTGACTAGGGGAGACAGTTGGGGAGACAGTTGGGGAGACAGTTGAAACATTGATCCGTTCTCGGGCACATCTGACACATGCGGAAATCATACATAGAGGCACTAACAAAACCGGGACAGGCACCCTCCCAATGCTGATTTGAAAGCGTCCTCTTCTTTGCTCGGGAGCCAGTCCCGGTTTTGTCAGGCGTTCTTAGAGAACTTAGGTCGTCAATAAGAGGTGTCAATCTGTGTTTTGTTGCGTCAGGCCACAATTGGCCCGCAACTCGGAGTAAGGGTGTTCTGCGCGCGCTGAGCTGACACCTCAGGAAAACATCCGTTGATATCAGGCATCATTTGTTGTGGCTTTTGTTGCACAGGAACCTCGTGAAATACAGCTCGCGATCCCACAAACATACTGCGAGGGGAAGTCCTCGAACACATCACGTGTGAATTCAAGAGTGGCAGACGGAGATCCGTTTTTTCCTTGGCGACGGGCTCTGGAATCGCAGGTGGGAATTCCCTGAGTCAATCATTCGAAAGCCGGTATGGCACGGCTGATTACGCAACTCGAACCACGAATGGAATGTGCCTTGCCTTTGATGGTCTGACAAGAAATCGAAACAGCAGACAGGGCACCATGACAACATTCACCTACCAAGCAATTGATCTGACCGGGAATCGAGTTCAGGGAGCACTGGATGCGGTTTCTCGACGTGCAGTGTCTCGTCAGCTAACGCAGAAATATCTGACGCCTGTTTCAATTGCCGAGCAGGCTGCTGCCAGCGGCGTTTTTTCCGATCGCGTTCCTCGATCCGTGATTTGTGCCTTCTACGGCAAGCTGGCCACGCTGCTGAAAGCTGGCATGCCACTGGCCCAGTCCTTGAAGCTGATCGGCGATGTGGCTTCGAATCCTCGTTTCGCGGAGATTCTGCGAGTTATTCACGCGGAAGTCATTGATGGCCGAAGCTTCGAGGAATGTATGGCGGACTATCCGACCATGTTTGAGCAGGCTGAAATCGCCATCGTTCGCGCGAGCCTTGAAGGAGCTTTTCTGGCTGATGCTCTGAAGGAACTGGAGACCCTGACTCAGCGACAGTTGCAACTGCGATCTCGAGTGCTGGGAGCATTGAGCTATCCGGGATTTCTGATTGCCGTCAGCAGCCTGATGTTTCTGGTGCTGTCGACACTCTTCGTTCCGAAATTCGAACCGATGTTCTCCGGTCTGCGTGAACGTGGGCAATTACCCGTATTGACCGAAGTGATGCTGACCGGAAGCCTGTTGTTGAGGGATAACCTCCTGCTCTTCGCGGGGATGTCCTTTGCTGCGGTCTGCGGACTGGTCGTCGGTCTGCAAAAACCCGGTTTTCGCCGTCGTTTTCTGACGTTGTGCCTTTCACTTCCGGTCCTGAAAGGTCTGGGGCTGTTGATCTCCATGGGAAGATTTTCGCGATTGCTGAGCACACTGCTGAAAAACGGAATTACTTTAGACAAGGGACTGGCCCTGTGTGCCGGTGCGAGTGGAAGTCCGGCATTGGACGATGTGGTGCTGGACTGTGCTGTGCAGGTTCGCAAGGGGACCAGCTTTGCTCAGGTGCTGCGATCTGTGAAATGGATTCCCAGAGAGTACCGCGAGTTGGTGTACATCGGAGAACGCACGAATCGCCTGGACGAAATTCTGACGGGTGCGGCTGACTCATTGGAGTGTCAGATTCAAAACCGGCTGGATGCCATGTTGAAGCTGCTTGAGCCTGCCCTGCTCGTCGTCATGGGAAGTATCGTCGCATTGTTTGTGTTTGCTTTGATCATGCCGATCCTGCGATCTTCAAGCCTTGTTGGCTAGTGATCATCGAATCTTTGAATCAAAGCGTTTTTGCAGTTTACTCAGTGGAGTAGAAATTCATGGTGAACTTTCAATCAGCACGATGCCGTCAACGAAGCCGGGCCACGAAATCGGCGCGACGAGCTGGTTTTACACTGGTCGAAGTTCTGTTGGTGCTCGCCATTCTCGGGGCGATCGCAGCGATGGTCGTTCCCGACCTGCTGAGCCGTCAGAACAAAGCTCTGTCCGATTCTGTGCTGATTTCAATCAAGTCCACGGAACAGGCGCTGAAAATGTATGCCATTGATCATAGCGGTAAGTGGCCCAAATCCGATGTGGCCATCAAAACAATGCTCGAAGCCCCGGGCTCTGATCCGCAATGGAACGGACCTTACCTGGAATCATCGCCGATCGACCCGTGGGGCAATGAGCTGCGATGTCGTCAGTCCAAAGATTCCAAATCTCGACTCAAGATCTATTCAGTGGGTCCGGACGGAAAAGAAGGCACTGATGACGACGTGTTTGAGAAAGACGTGGCGCGGAGATCCGGGGCTGGAAAATGAAACGATTAGCAATGACCGCTGAAAAAGATGCGATTGCATCCGACTCAGGATTTACGCTCATGGAAATGCTGCTGGTACTTGGAATCCTGAGTCTGATTTCCGCGGTGACATTTCCAGCGCTTTGGAGCTGGCTGGAACAGAATCAATTAAGCCAATCTGCGGAATCATTCGTGCTGACACTCAGCCGCGCGTCGGCGCGGGCTGCTAACGAAGGAATTCCTCACGCCATCGAATTTATGCCCAACGGTCAAAAATACAGAACGGTTCGTCTCGATTCACCATTCGATCAGGATGTCGAAATCTGGGAGACGCTGTTGGGCGAATGCGTATTTGATCTGGCGGAACTGAAGCAGAAGCCGCTTCCTCGCGGTGAAGCGAACAACAGTTGCCGTCTATGGTTTCATGCGGACGGTCGCTGCACTTCGTTCAACCTGGAGATTCGCAGCGGCAAGCGTCGGCGAATTGTTGATCTGGAAGGAACCACCGGGCAGGCGAGGATCCGACAGGAATCATAATGAAACTGGCTTTAAAAATACGTTTCCGTAGTGAGCAGCGCCGGCGTGCTGGTTCAATTCTGCTGGAGGTTTCGGTCGCGGCGTTCGTGCTGGCTATTGCCGTCGCAGGATCATCTCAGTACCTGACCACCGCCCTGAACTCTTCGGAAAAAACACAGCGGATCACTCGAGCCGCTTTGATGTGCGAGTCAAGGATTGCAGAGGCACTGGCAAAAAAGAGCTCCGCTGTTTCCTCGGAAGAAGGAGTCTTTGAAACTGATCGCGACTGGCGATGGAAGCAAGTGGTCGAGAGTGGACCTTTTTCTTCTGTCGGCAGAGTTACGGTCCTGGTGTTCTTTGCAAATGATAAAAAGCCGGTCTGCTCGCTCACTCGACTCTTTCCGATCGCAAAGCAAAAGTCTGATTCAAAGGCTGGCAACCCACGATGAAACGAAGAAGCCTCAGCCGTGTAATACTTCCCGGATTTCCTTACCGTGCTCGCTCAGCCAAGGGGATGACTCTTATGGAAGTTCTGCTGGCCATTGCCCTCATTGGCGTAATTGTCACCCTGTTCTCGGAAACCTTTTTTCAGTTTGCAAAGCTCAAGGAGCAGGGGCAATCGGAAGCGATGGATTGCCTCTCAGGACCGCAGATAATCACCGAAATTCAGGATGTGTTGTTGCGAATCCGAAAGTGTCCGGATCCAACAAGGTCCGTCGTTCGCAAGGAGTCCGTTGCTCAAAGTTCGCAAGTCGCCGTCAAGGATGAAAAACAGACGGAACTTTTGCCCGGATTGCTCTATGGCAATTCAGAAGAGCTGTGTGTTGTTGCTGCGGACGCGGCCGGAATCATGCCCCAATGGACCGAATTCTGTGATGGCAACGCTGCCAAATCAGGAACCAGCCTGTTGAGCAAACTCAGCGGACTGCGAGTTTCGGTGAACCGGAACCTGTTGCAGGAGCCGGTCCTGATGGAGGCTCCAAGAATACAGAAATCATCAGAATTTTCCGGATCATCAGCAGAGGTCAAAGTCCGGAAGCTGACTCAGTCTCCGCTGCAACTCCGTTTTGAATTCTATGACGGCCTGAACTGGAAGGCGGAGTGGGATTCGGTGTTGACGCAATCGCTGCCGAGAGCAATCCGTGTCACGATTCTGTCACGCTCCAAAAAGCAAACAAACGCTGCTTCAAAACAATATGTCAGCACACTCCTGCTGGATAACCCGAGCGAAGAGTAACGGGGATGTCCCATCGACTTTACAGAACATCGTCAAGGGAGTCACCTTTTTTCGGATCGTGTGACATTGCTGTCATACAGTTAGCGGTCGCATTCATTTATGCGATGCCCAGACTGTTCCTGGAATGCCTAACAAAACATGGACTGGCTCCCGCCGAGATCGGGGTCACTGAGAAATGTGACCGCCAAGGGTGCCTGTCCCGGTTTTTCTGGGGGCTCTTATCATTTCAGACTGCATGTGGGGCTTTCTCCGCGGCTCTAAACTTTGAATTATGCTTCCACCGGGGCATTTCCCATGAAACGACGAACTGACAAACAAGGGTCCGCCAGACTTCGGAAGGGCATACTGCTCCCGATTGCAGCGGTCATTGCAGTGCTCTGGACCTTGTCGGCCTATCAGTTTTCTGAGCAATTGCTGTGTCACCTTTCTCTGGCCGTTCGAACTCGTAATGAGATCGCAGCTCGAACCTGCATAGCTTCTGCCACCACGTGGCTGGCTGCGTTTCCAGAGTCCACCGCGTGGTCCTCCAGCAACACCGTGAATAATCCGAAATTGTTCAGCAATATCAGCGAGGGCACAGAGCTGGCTCCGATGACATACTCAGTCGTATCGCCGATGTTAGTACAGGGACCCGGAGCGGGGCAGTCCTTTCGTTTCGGCCTTGAAGATGAATCTTCAAAACTTGACATCAACTGGCTGGCTCGCGAGTCCAAAGATGGTCGAGCACAGCTGATGCATTTGCCCGATATGACTCTGGCACTGGCGGACAGTCTCCTTGACTGGATTGATTCCGATGATACCCCCCGCGAATTCGGTGCAGAACGAAATTATTACTTTTCACGAGGTGATTCAGTCCTGCCGCCCAACGAAGAAATTCAGGATCTCTCCGAGCTTCTGAATGTTCGTGGTGTCACGCGTGAGATGCTTTTTGGGGTACAGACCGGATTCGATTTTTTGGTTCCCAATTATGATCCGAAGCAAAAGTCGCGAGTCGATTTCGCGACGTCTTACGAAGCCATGGGATGGGCTCGATTTCTGACCACCTATGCCGGTGAAGCCGCAGCGCAGGCATCCGATCGCGTGATCGTCAACTCTCCGAAGCTTCCTGAACTTTACGAGGAACTCAAGAAGCAACTGGGAGAAGACGGCGCGAAATTTATTGTGGCGGTCAGACTGGCAGGGATTCTGGAGCGTCCGGCTGGTGCTCAAAAGAAGCGTCCGGAAAAGTCGGTGAAAAGTCGACTTGATGACCAGCTTCGTGGAAAGGCTGCGTTGCTGGATCCGTCAGAGGGAAACTCAACGGTTGCCGGACTTGATTTGACTCGAGCCCCGCAATTTGCAATCCACAGTTTGTTTGATCTCATTGGGACCAATGTTCGAATCGTGATTGGCGGGAAAGATGAAGTTCTGACAAGTCCCTGGAAGGCAACGGGGAACGGAGCCGAAGCAGCCCTGACGCTGCTGGACAAAGCACTCGACACTCGTCCCACAAAAGTGTTGCGAGGACGGCTGAACATCAACACGGCTCCGCGAGAACTTCTGAAAGGGCTGCCGGAGCTTTCGGAAGCCAAGCTTAATAAAATACTGGAAACTCGTGACCGCCATCTCGGCAAACAATCCAGCAAGGGCCCTGCCAGTCTGTGGCTGATGTCAGAAGGCGTGCTTACCATCGAAGAAATCCGTCGTCTGGCTCCGTTTTTGACTGACCACGGGAGTGTTTTTACCGGGACCATTTGCGCGTATTCACCTCACCAGGGTGCCGTTTATCGCAGGAAAGTCACGATCGACGGGACCGCGTCGCCACCCGTGGTGAGCGGGCGACTGAATCTTCCGCCCAGTGATGCGTCATTCCGTGCAGCATTGCAGAAGTCCGTTGGTGGAGGATGAAATCACGCTGCAAACTCCCCAGTGCCGTTTGAAAACTCAGCGAGCATTTCTCTCGCCATTCATCAATCCGGAATCATTTTTATCTCAACGACCAATGCAACTCGACGTCGCATCCCTGTTACCTGAGCAGCAGTTATGAATAAGTCTTTAAATCATCTTCGACGGCTCTGGTCCAGACTGCGCAAGTCTGGCTCGTCGAAAACCTGGTTGCTGTTGCTGCCGGGCCGAGCAGATTGCCACGTGGTTCATGCAGAACTACGTAACGGACAGCTTTTCACCCGGCAATTCGTCGCCGTTCCAGCAGAGGAGCTGGACGAAGCCACGCGTTTGCCAACAGCCGCCATCCTTGAAACTCATTTGCAGCGATTTCAGATATCAAATCCCAGAGTGGCCGTTCTGCTTCCGCGAAATTGTGTGTCGTTTGCTCGCGTTCTACTGCCACGCATGGCAGCCAGCGAGGTCCACGAAACGGCGATGATTCAATCCGATGCATTGTTTGCCGAATCCGCCGGTCAGCAAAGTATTGATTATGTGCTGCTGCCGCAGGAAGATCGGGAACAGTCACTGTTGCTGATTCATGGTGTTGACCGCAATTACCTGGAGCGGATCAAAACCCACCTCCAGGCTTCGCAATTGCAGTGCAGTCTTGTGGCGCCGGCCGCTGCAATCGGATGCTGCACAGGAATCAATGGAGATGATCGACTCTCCATTCTTGTCGTGATGTCCGACAAGGAAAAGATCGACATCTTTGCTCAGAGTCACGGTTGCCTTCTGTCGCACCAGCGTCGTCGTGTCCCTGTTGAATCGACAGAGGACGTCCGGAATACAATGATTTCCGGAGAAGTGATGCGAACCATTTCCTGTCTCAGCGTACCGGGAGTACCGCTGACCGGCCCTGTGATCAGATTTGCCGCCAATGGTCGTGACTGGACGGCCGTCGCGAAGTCCCTGCAATTTGAACTGGGATTGCCCGCGGAAGATATTTCGATCCTGCCCTCTCAAAGTTCCGGAACTGAACATCCGGAGTTAGAGGCATACCTGAACGTCATCACGACCGGAGTACAGTTTGAATCATCGGGGGTTTTGAAGTCGTCGCTCAATTTTCTGGCACCTCGCACGTGTCTGTCAAAAAAAGAGCGTCGCCGACGCAATCTGATTCGTGGCGGCCTGGTCGCAGCGCTACTCTGCATCTGCCTCAACGTCTGGTCCAGACGGTCCGCGGGCGCGATGCAAGATGAACTGTCTGTTCTCAAGGCAGAACTGGAACAGCTTCAGGAACAAGTGGATGCTGATGCGGATGTGTTTGAAATTATTAACTTCGTTAAACTCTGGAAGAATGATCGGGCAGATCTGCAACTGCATTTTTCCATTCTCCAGAAATGCATTCCGGAAGCGTCTCGCTGTCAGCTGAGTGATCTGCAGTTTCATCAGCAGCCAGATGACCCAGGGGTCCTGGTCATTGCAATCAGCGGACTTGCAGATCGTACGGAAACGGTCGTGGAACTCAGTCAGAACATCCTTCGGAACGGTCACTTCCGCCAGAGCCCCTATCAAATCGAACGCACAAATGGATCGGGGAACCTGAAGGTGAATTTCTGGATTAAGCTGGAACCTTTGACCCCGCAGATTTCTGCAGATATTGATGAAGTGATGGACGAAGTCACAGACGAAATGGCTGAGGAAGTCGCTGACAAATCTGCCGGCGAAGTTACTGACGGAGTTACTGACG
>CALFSX010000115.1 GCA_937916515.1 uncultured Planctomycetaceae bacterium
GCCAAGCTGGTTGCAATCTTTGCCCGATTGTTGAAACTGTTAAGTGCAGAATACGCCGTACCTGGCCCGTTGTCCTGCATTCTCACTTAGAACGGCATATTGGCGGAGGCATTTCTGAATGTTCTTACACGGCGTGAATCTGCGACATTCAGCAAGGTGCTGTCGACCGTCAATACTGGGAACAATCGCGTTCGCAGTATTGGCATTCTTCCCGCTGCAAGCGAACGCAGATGATGCGTTTACCGAAATCATCGGACCGGCAATCAAAACCCATTGTGCCAAATGCCATGGTGCCAGCGATGAAATTGAAGGCGATCTGGATCTGGCTCAGCTGACTTCCGCTGCCATGCCTCACAAAGCCAAACTGATCCAACGACTCATCAACGTGCTTGACCTTCAGGAAATGCCTCCAGAAGACGAACCGCCGCTGGAACCGAAACTACGCCAGCAACTGATTTCAGAATTGAAAATCATGCTGCGTTCAGCGGTGACTGCAACAAAGCAATTCCCACAAGCCCCAATGAGGCGAATGAATCGCTTCCAATACAACAACGCTGTCATTGACCTGTTCGACCTGAAGTGCATCGTGTTTACGCTTCCCGAACGCATGCTGCGAGAACACAACGGATATTTCCAGCCGGCGTCCGGAAAAATGCCCGACGTGGTCACGGTCGGCAGCCGACCACTTGGTAAGTCGCAGATGATTGAAAACCGGCTTGCCGGAGTCGCCGCGTTTCCGCAGGATCTGCGAGCTGAACATGGCTTCGACAATCGCGGCGACCATTTGTCGTTATCCCCGCTGCTAATGGAATCGTTTCTGAAGCTGGGGGAATCCATTACGGAAAGCCCGGACTTCACGGCTAAGAAAGTTGGTATCTGGAAGTCGTTCTTTGCACCACCGCCTGCTGAATCAGACGTTCGTCCGCAGATTGCTGCTCGCTTGCAACGGTTTCTGGCAAAAGCATTTCGACGTCCGGTTGAAGCTGACGTATTGCTTCGATACGCCAACTTTGTTGTTCAAAAACTTGATACAGGAACCAGCTTTCCTGACGCCATGAAAAGCGTGGCCGCAGCCGTCATTTCGTCACCAAAATTTCTTTACCTCTACGACAAATCGGCAAGCGAAGAAACGGCCCAACCAATTGACGACTTTGAATTGGCTTCACGTCTTTCGTTCTTTCTGTGGGGCAGTTTGCCAGACGAATCGCTGCTAAATGCCGCGGCAACAGGCAATCTGAAGCATCCAGAGATTCTTAACTCACAGATTGACCGGATGCTGGCTGACCGCAAACTGAAACGATTCTGCGACAGCTTTCCGGCTCAATGGTTACAGCTGGAACGGATCATTTCGTCGGTCCCCAATCAGCAGAAATTTCCCGAATTCTACTTTTCAAAATACCGCGACAGCATGCATATGATGATTGAACCGCTGTTACTGTTCGAAACCGTTTTGATTGAAGATCTTCCTGTCACGCAGTTGCTTGACCCGGATTTCACCTACCGTTCAAAGCGTCTGAATCTCGCCTATGGACAAATCGCCAGCGATGCGATCGACAAGAATGGCGGCGGGGCCGTCGCGGTTCTTAGTTTTCAACGAATTCCAGTGACAGATCGCCGAACTGGCGGCATCATCACAAATACTGCCGTGATGACGATGACTTCAGGCCCCGAACGAACGCAACCGATTACTCGCGGAGCCTGGATGGCAGCCGTTGTCTTCAATGATCCCCCCGAACCGCCGCCCGCAGATGTTCCTCCTCTGTCTGAAAAGCCAGCCGCAGACGAACAACAGCTTACTCTGCGAGAACGCCTGGCACTGCATCGCCAGCGAGCCGACTGTAAAGGTTGTCACGAACAGATTGACCCGCTGGGATTCGCTTTGGAAAACTTTGATGCGATTGGACGATGGAGAGAGCAGTACGACAACGGACGCGATATTGACGTAAGTGGCACTCTGTTTCGCAAGCATGGTTTCAGTGATATTGTTGAATTTAAAGACGCTTTACTGACGGAGAAAGACCGCTTCACGCGAGCACTCGCAGGCCATCTGCTGTCCTTTGCGTTGGCCAGAGAACTAGGCCCCGCAGACCAGCTTGCTCTGGACAGAATCACTGCGGCGACAATTTCTGACGGCTACAAAATTAAGACACTCATCCGGCAGGTCATCCACAGCGAACCATTCCAAACCAAGACGAATTCCCCGTTCGAACACTAAGTCCAGCAAAAGCACTCGGCAGCACGTTCTGTTGTTCTGCCGCATTGTTTGCCGTGCCAGACATTCTCCGCTCACCATCCCACCCTGAAATTATCCAGCCATGAAACGAAATTCACGAAGAAACTTTCTACGAGGACTCGGCGGTGCGGCTTTGGCTCTGCCATGGATGGAAAGCCTTTCCGCAGCCACTGCCGAGCCGTTGGTTGCTAAGCGGATGGCACATTTCTACGTACCAATCGGAGTCGTTCGGCGTGGATTTTTCCCTGGCGAAGCAAACGACGTTATCCCAAAGGGCAACCTGGGCAACGTGATGAAGTCTTTGGGGCATCAGGATCCCACGCTAAGCGTAAAACCGCTGGATGAACTAACGCCCACAATGCAGCCTTTGGAATCAATCAAACACAAGATCAACCTCATTACGGGAATGGACCGAACATTCCAGCAAGGCACGGACGTTCACGCGCAATGCGCATCATGCTATCTCAGCAGCGCAAAACCGTACACCATCAAAGGAACGGCGTGGCCCCTGAACAGAACCCTCGACCATATCGTCGCCGATCATATTGGCAAGACAACGCCATTTGCCACGCTGGAATTCAGTTGCAACAGCCACAACGACAACAAAGAATCAATCTATTTCGACAACATCTCATGGTACGGCACCGGGCATCTTGCGCCTTCCATCAGAGATCCCCGCAAAATGTATCATCGATTGTTTTCAACTCAGGAAGCAGATCGCTATCGAGACATCACCGACCTTGTGCTGGAAGACGCCAAAGACCTGACAAAAGATCTGGGCTACAACGATCGTCATAAGTTTGCCGAGTACTTCGCATCGATTCGAACCATCGAAACGCAAATGAATCGACTGGAACAGATGCGATCAGAACTGGCGAAAGTGAACTTTGATGAACCTCCGGAAGCCTATCTTCCTCGAGGCGAATATATTCGATTGATGGGCGACCTGATGGTTGTGGCCTTACAAACCGGCCTTACCAATGTGGCCACATTTATGGTTGGCCCAGAACGCTGGGACACTCCGTACAAATTTGAAGGACTGTTCGACAAACCACGCAGCCATCATCAGATGTCTCACGATCAAACCAGAATGATCGACGACCTGCTGAAGGTGGACCGGTTTCACATGCGGCAATACGCCTACCTGCTGAACAGAATGAATGCCATCGAACAAGCGGATGGCTCGACACTGCTGGACAACACATTATTTACTTACGGTTCCGGGCTTGGTGACGGTTCCACTCACCAATACAACGACCTGCCGATTATCGTGGCGGGTGGTGGCAGCAAAACCAAATCCGGACTGCACATCAACATGCCGGAAGGTACGCCATTGGCAAACCTGTGGCTGACTCAGGCACAAATTCTGGGACTTCCCATTACAGAATTTGCAGACAGCACCGGAACCGTCCAACAATTGTTTGTGTAGTCCGATTCTTTAAACAGCCACGAACATCGACTTCTCCTGGAACAGTCTACCTTCTTCTGTGGACCGTTCTGGCTCAAGGACACCGCCGCACATTGTTCAATTCGCGTACTCCGCAGGCGCAGGATAGCGAAACTCACTTTCAGGATCGACCAGACAGCACGCACGACGCTTGTGTTCATCCGTCAACAGGTGGGAGAGCAGTTGTCACCCGAATGTTTCCCTGCACGGGTAAGGCGAACCCCTCAGTTGCAGTTGGGTCTTATCACCAACCGGACGATCCAAACGTGCTTTCGCCAACACAGGGGATTGTCCGACACGTCTACCCCTAATAGGGCTCACGCAGGCCCATGAGCCGCGCCCAATGTTCTTGCCAGACCAGGAGAAATCGCAATGATAAAATGGAGTCTATTGCTAGTTATCCCCACGCTACTGCTGTGTAGCACAGCATCAGCGCAATACGGAGATGTGGTGAACGGTCCGGATGGCCCCCAGAGTACTATGCCAATCGGCGACGGGGATGGCGGATCTGGCCCCTCAGAGCCGGAATGGAACATTGAGTTCCTGTACGGATCAATTTCCGGAATGATGCTGTCGTATGAACCTGCAGCGAATTGCATACAAGTGGATGGCACGTTCAACATGCACGTCCCCGAAGGCGACCTTGAACCATGCATCTATGCCTGTCTTTATGGAGGCGTGGCCGACGGCACTTCGATGTACACGTTGAATCCCGGTGAGGCATTGTCGATCGATATCAACGACTGCGCGCCATACGATGGCCCTGGATCCTATTTCATGTTGATGATGCTGGGCAGATGTCCTGCTCCGTTCTACTTTGACGAACTAACCCCAATGATTCAGGTTGATAGTCAAATGTCTGAATTCATCTTAACAGCTCCCGGCCCATAGCCTCCCATACGACCTCAGTTCCAGACAGGTCCACCTGCGGAACATTCTTAACTTCATGTTACCCCGCGCACGTGCGGGGTAACTTTATGCTTGCGTAACACCTTCAGCAAAATCCGACACTGCGGACTTCCTGACAAGCCCCAAACAGCCACCTGTAACTCCACCGTAAAGCGACCCTCGCGATAAGCTTGGAGGGTGCAGGGAATCGACATCTCGAAAACGTTCATCCAGATTGGCAATTGGAAACCTTCATGCGTCTTAATCCAGTTCACGGCCTGATGGCTGCCTGTTCCGTCATTTTCATGTTTCAGACAACGGCACAATGCAACGCGCAGACGATTTCTCGCCCTCTTTGGATTGAGTTCGATAACGGCCTTCACACACCAGACTATGCTCTGACAAAAACACTGCTTATAAACGAAGCGTGCCCGGAAAAGTACCAGCGCAAATTCGATGTTGCTGCTCTTGAACGCATGAGCAAGCGTTACTACGAATTCGTGGACATAGACGGATTTGAGCCCGTCGGCGGCATTGCCACGTGTCTGGATGCCAATGGCGCCTTCATCAAGCTGCGATTCAGAACCGTGCCGGGCAGAGAAGTCTTTGAAAGCTTTGTTGCCGATCAGATGGCAAAACGCGGCGATACGGCATCTGCCGTGTGGAACGAAGACACTGTAACGATTTCCAAACCTCCCGTCCGCGAATCCAGCAGAGCTGTCCGCTCTTTCAGCGACCTTCACATTTCTTACAGGTCGAGCGTGGTTGTCTGGGCGACTCCCAACGTCACGCAGGCAGCGGGTGCTCCCTTTGAAGACATTCACGAGATCGCAAAGAAGTCGGGCAATCACGACTGGTCATTCTATGCGTCGCCCTCCGCTGTTTCGTCTCGATATCGGCAGTCGGCCCTGGCAATGATCGACCGTTTCGTTTCCGTTCAGGTGCAAAAACGCGATGGCGAACCAGAAGCTGCCTACAATTCTCGAAAAGCCGCCAGCGAACTACGCAACAATCTAATTGAACGAGCAATGTACGACGTCGACGAAGTCTTTGTCTCTTTTGACGAGCCCACGACATCGGAAGACTTCCAATGCGAGCTTCGAGTCACGCTGATCAAGGGATCAACGCTCGCAAAAACGACGTCGCAGTTTCGTTCGTCGGCAAGTACCAGCCAAAAGCTCTCCGTTGGAAATGCTGTTCAGGCGTGGTTGAATTTCAAGCTGCCGAACAGCGTAAGTGAGCCTTTGTCGGTCATTGTCGCGAATTCATTTCCACCAGACTCAGCGGCCGGAGCAGCTCTTTGTGGCTTCATCCAGAACGCAAAAATCAATGCCGAAATAGCCGTTGCTGATAACGGTCAGGAAGCGGCATCGGCCTTCCTTCGCTGTGATTCCAGCACGGCAGTGCTGGCAGGCTTACTTCAGCTGGCCGGAACACCTGATGCCGGCCACGCCCCTCTATCGGAGATTCTGAACGCGTCCGCATTTGAACCATGGAAAGTCTATTGGGATGCATGCGATGACGGACTGCTGATATCTCTGAACGAAATTGACTCGTCAGCACCGAAAGCGCAGCCGGACACAGGTGCGCCGAAAACAGATGCGCCGATTCGCAGTATCAGCCCACTGATAGACTTGCAATTAAACCTGACAGACCTGGCAAAGCAGGAAACAAACGAGCACATCAACAGTCAGTTCGAACTCGCCGAGCGACTGTACCAGTACTACGTTGGCCTGCCATACAAAAACATGTTTAGAGGCCGCTCCAAAATGGCTGCACCAGCGTTTGAATCCATGATTTCAATGCTTCCCAAAGAACAGCCGCTACGGTTAAGCTTCGGCCTGGACTGCTCCAGTAACGGCGCTGAGATTTCAGGAAACCTGCGCATTACTCGAGGGTTGTACGCATGGATGCTGGCCCGAAGACATGTCTCTCAACTATCCGTCTTCAGCGGCTTCACCACAAACACGGCGAAAATGAACTAACGGGACAGCCTCAAGTCTCGATCAACCGCAGCACGCTGGCCTAAATTTCTTACTGTGATCCGCGCAAAGCGCAACGAACGCTCAGATGAGCTGACAGAAATGCTGGCGTTTCGTCAAGCCTGGCACTATCCAGCTAAGAACGCGCAGACACACTGAGGTTGTGATTCATGGACAGCGGTGATTTGTCACAACTGTTTTTTTTACCGGCAGCACTTCAAAGTGCCACGTTCTTCCGTTTCGTAAGCGTCCATAAATCCAAAGCTTCGTCCAGTCGAATCACTCCAGAGACTTGCTTCACAGCCCAGCAACGAAAGGCGAACAACGTTGCCCGCAACAATAGTTAACTTGCCTTAGCCACGAGGGACGTCCCATTTGCTGCAAACATCAGACACGGTAGCAAATCGGTTGAATCCGTGCGGACGGTTTCCTTTGCTACCAAAACGGCGATGACTAGAACCAAGTGAGACAACTTTTCTTCCACACACGCTAACGCCCTGAACCAAAGCAAAGCAAAGCAAAAGGGGGACTTCCATGCCGATTCCAACTCTGAGACCCCGAGCATCCTGAAATGAACCGAACTTACTTCAGTGTTTTTTTCAGTAGCGATTTCAATTTTGCTTCATCAGCTGGACCGGTTAACCAACCAAGCTCAACAAGGAAATGATCGGTCTTCAATACGGTGTCCAAAAACGATTCCGGGCTTTTGCTTTCGTTGAAAAATCCGTGCGGCTGGCCGTCGTAAATCCAGACTTCAGATTTCACGCCCACTGCCTTCAGGTCGGCATCGAACTTCTTTGCCGTGGCAACCGGCACCAGGGGATCTTCAGAACCAAAGAAGACGATTGTGGGTGGATCGTCTTTGGAAATGTTGTGAGCTGGAGAAATTGCAGGAAACCAATCCGTCACACGTTCGTGCCCATAACCGGTTGGCCCGTTGTCGTACACCGGATTGAACAGCAGCAAAGCGTCAGGCTTTGAGCTCACCTTTGATTGCTTGTCAGCGGGGTCATCCATCCCATCGCAAATTCCGGCTGCGGCTGCCACGTGCCCACCCGCTGAACCTCCACCAGCAGCAATCCGGTTAGGGTCGATCCCTAATACAGTTGCGTTGCTGCGCACCCAGCGCACAGCGGATTTACCGTCTGCGACGCACGCATCCGGTGTAGTCTGTTGCCGACTCTTCACTCGGTAATCTGCCACAAACGCAACCATGCCTCGCGACGCAAGATACCTGGCGTGCTGTTCAAACTGCGCAACCGAACCGTTATTCCAGCCACCTCCAAAAAAGAACACGACAGCGGGACGTTTGTCAGAGCCCGGATTGTGGCCCTCTGGATCGAAGCGATAAATCCATAAATCGTCACCCGATGCCTGCTTGTAGACTTCCGCCGTCACATCGCCATTGAAGTCGTGTTTTTTTGTATCCGCAAAGGCAGATGACGCCAGCAACGTTCCGGATAGTATTACGAGCAACGCATATTTCATTGAAAGCGATCTTTCTGAGTCTGAACAGTCTGTGGCCGCGGTGCGTTATTTTAAAGGCAGCCTTGAAAGCTTAGCCAAACGGCCCGCCGAAAACAATTTTGACAGCAACCAAAACGATATCACTTTTAAACCTGAATGCCGAAAAAGCTTAGAGTCGTACTCAGAATCATGCGATCACGGTGCGCATGTTGCCCGTAGCGACAACGGAGCGGCTCGGCGATTGGAGCGTCCCATGTCTTGCAGCCCACCACGCCACCGGGTCAAGGGCGAAGCCCTTGTTGGGTATCCTACGTGGACGTGCTGGCAATTGCGTGCGGAAAAACATATTCAACGTAAGTTGTGGACTCTCACCTAAGGTAAGAATTCAAGAAATACGGCAATAAACCTGATCCAACGTCAACAACGAAGTGACTGACGGTTCACTTGTGAGCGAGCGTCATGTTGCTTAATCTGCGTATATATTATCGTGGAAAAATACCGTAACCTACAACCGGGGCAACCGATCTTTGTTGCCTAACAACTTTGGTATTGGCATGTCGCAGAATTTCGACAACTCGCTGAACAGCGATGAATCATCTGTGACGTTTCGCGGACCAGCCAACTGGTTTTCGTTTACCGTGCCTTCGTCGCTGCAACTTGAACAGACCGAAGCATTCATCGAAATCAAACCGGTTGCGGCTGCCACCAGTGCAGTGCCGCCCAGCACAGCGTTCGCAGAAGACCTGCAATCCACAAAGAAAGCTACTCAGGCGGATTGGACGTTAACCCTGTATTCGGCCTGGGTTGATGCCGGCGAACCTCAAACCCGGGCCTCTTCGTTCAATGCGGCGTCGTTGTTTCCTAAGGTCATCAGTTCTGCTGGCGGTCAACCTTTAGACTTGCCGGGCGTATGCAAAACATGGGCCGGAACTTCACGTGAAGCAGCCGCCGGACCATGGTGGAAAAAATTGCTGGCGAAGCGAAGCACCTACGAATGGCGACTTTGGGTTGTGGAATACTGCGACATCATTATCGTCGCCAGTCTGCAAAGCAAAGCCGGAAGCATACTCAATCAGGCGACCGTTAAAGCCTGCGCAGAAGTGCTGAACTCCATCCTGTTTGCTGAAGACCTTGCAAAGCCGCCGATCCTGTTTCGCCAGGAAGTCATTGAAATCGCAAGAACTCATTTTCCGTTACTCACAACCGTTCCGGTTGGAAGCTTTGGTATCGAAGTGTCCGGTTCCGAAGTCAATCTTTCCAACTTTTATCGATCTTACATTCAGTCTCCCAAGCGAATCAAAGAAATTGTGCTGCCGGGGCTTGTCACAATCGTGCGTCTGCAGGAATTAAGTCCTGAACAACTGATGCCCTCCTTGGATGAAGTGGTGGATCGAGTGATGCCCATGCTTTATCCGGAAAGCGAGGGCGAATCGACGATGAAAGACTTTGTCGGCATCAAATGGGTGGGCGGACTCACCGTTATGTTTGTTCTGGACGAAGACGATTCGTACCGTTTTGTCCATAAGTCGATGTTGGAAAAATGGGACATCAATGCAGAACAACTGCAGCACCTTGCCATGAAGAACCTGCAGCTGTTTGCAGACGACAACCCACTGGAAGTGTCACTTGTCGGATCCGACAACGACGCTCAAATGCTGGTGCCCGTCAACCCAAGCCCTTACAACAGTGTTCGGCTGCTGGGCGAACAGCTGCATGGAAGACTTCGACAGGTTTTGGGCGCTGAGCTTGTTGTGGGGGTACCGAATCGAGACTTCTTTGTCGCCGTTTCGTTAAATCACCCGGAACTGATTGCACAAATCCAGGAGCGAGTTGTGCAGGACTACCAGGCAATGCACCATCCGCTAACAAGTCGCCTGCTGGTCATTTCCGCCGACGGCGTGAGTGAATACTGTGAGTCATAACGTACGATGATGCAGTTGAAACATGTAGCCTTCTGTGGAGGTGGTTCCGGCGGACACATTGTTCCGGCCATCGCAATCGCTGAAGAATTAATTGAACGCAATCAGTCGACTTCCATTGTGTTCTGCACTAGTTCAAGGCCGGTCGATGCTGAAATCATTCAGGCCAGTGAACTGTCTTCTGCAAACATAACTGTTGTTCAACAACCACTGGCGTCTTCCACCAGCAAACCTGCCTATGGCTGGGGACTTCTGAAATCAACCTGGCAATGCTGGCGGACGTTTCGCCGTCGAAAGCCGAATGTTGTACTGGCAACGGGAGGATTTGCATCGATTCCGGGAGTGCTGGCGGGCTGGTGGCTGGGTGTACCAATTGCTCTACTTGAAGCAAACACAGTTGTGGGCAGGGCAAATCTTTGGTTGCAGCGATTTGCCCGCGTGATTATGACCGGCTGGCCCCTGGACGAAACTTCAACAACTGCGTTGGCAAACGCTAAGCACAAAGCGATTTTGAAGCTGACGGGCGTGCCAATGAGGCGATGTTTTGGGCCTGAATTAAGTCTACCAGCAAGTCAGGAAACGCATGCAGAATCGGACGTCGTCCGACTGCTGGTGCTTGGCGGAAGCCTGGGAGCTGATCGCCTGAACGAACTGGTACTGGCGGCTCTGCTGGAATGCGGCGAACTGCGAGACGTGCTAAGGATTGTTCACCAAACGGGGCAAACAAACCTGGAATCCGTTCGAGCCGGTTACGACCGATGCGATATGGACGCGGAAGTTCGCCCTTTCATCGAAGACATGGCGGCGGAAATACTGCGGGCAGATGTCGTCATCAGCAGAGCCGGCGCGGTATCGATATCGGAAATCGCCAACGTCGGCCGCGCGTCGGTGCTGCTTCCTTTGTCGACGGCTGCGGATGATCATCAGACCATCAATGCCGAAATATTTGAGAAGGCAGACGCTACGGTGTTGGTGCGTGAATCCGACAGCGATGCTTCCAGTCAACTTAGAGACGCAATTCTGTATCTGTGCTTAGATGAACAACCCCGGCTGGAAATGGCTGCCGCCGCGATGACGCTTGTCCAACCCAAAGCGGTGGAATCAATTGCTGACCTGCTGCGAGAATGTGCTGTTACGAATTCTCCCTGACGCGTTATCTCAACGACTGTCAGCAATAGCGAGACCGAAAACACCGTCTTGACAATTGAAACAATTGCCGTGGTGGATGCCAGCCATGCTCGCTGGGGGCCAACGAAGTGAATCGCCAGGAACAGAATCAATGCCGCAATAAACGTCAGTAGCAGCGGCAACACAATAGGCCAGAACATCAAATTACCCGTTCCTGACAATAGCCTCCCACTTGCCCCAGAAAGCGTGTGGTAACCCTGGCAAGTGGTCGTTGCGTAACGGATACTTATTCCTTTCGCAGGTCCAGACAGATTAACCAGTCTTCGCTGCGCAGATACATTTGCTTGTTGGCAATTACGGGAGCCGTCCAGGCGGGATAGTGAATTTCGTCAAAAGACGTGCGGCATTGTTCCTTGAATTCCTGCGAATCCACATCCACCACCGCCAGCGTGCCACGTTCGCCCAGCACGATGAACCGGTCGCCTACCTGAGTTAATGAACCACGTCCAAAATATGGAAATGGAGCTGGCAGGCCCGTCTTCAGATTGACGATCTTACCTGTCGCTCGATCTCTTCCAAAATCCGTAAGTGGCCCCAGTGAACCGGTCGTTTGCCACATAACCTCCCCATCTGAAACACGAATGCACCGTAACTCGCCTTCGTTTTCGTGACGCCCGCTAAATCCGAAAAGGAAGCCATCAACATGGATGGGAGTCGACCAGTGAGCCAGCATGTTATCGCTGTTGGCCCATACCTGAGTAACAGATTTTCCGTCAGGATTGACTTTCAGCAATACGGAACCGAGCCGATAAGCAGCGGAAAGAAAAATCTGATCGCCGATGACAACCGGGCAGGCGGCGTTGACCGATTCATGCACCTTGGGACGAAACCAATACTGAAAATTCTGTTCACCAGTGGCCGGGTCAAGAGAAACCAGGCCCTGCCGAACAAAACATAACAGGTGACGCTTACTGTGAATTGTGGCGATCACGGGAGACGCATAACTGATGACCATCTCACTGCCGGACCATTCATGCGGCTTGCCGGAATTGGCATCAATGACACCGTCCCAGGTATCTTTCCCGACGCTCTCCCAAAGAACCGTGCCATCCACTTTATTAAATGCAACAATTCCGGAATTCGGCTGACCACCAACGGGCACAATCAAACGCTCGCCATCAATGATTGGCGTGCAGCCGACTCCAAAGAACCAATCCGGTAAATCAAATTCGTCTTTCAGCTTGTGCTGCCAGATCAGCTTTCCTGTGGTCAAATCGGTGCTGCACAAAATCCCGTCGGCTCCCAGTGTGTAGCACCGATCGCCTTCAAGCACAGGGCTGCAGCGAGGTCCGTTGTTGTAACCGTAGGGATCAGAAAACGAACTTTCGTACTTGTGTTCCCAGAGTTTTTCTCCGGTCGAGGCAGAACGACAGGTCACCACTTCGTTTTCTTCAACGCGGTGATGCAGGACAACTTTTTCACCTAAAACAGAAGGTGCGCTGTATCCAGTGCCGACGCTCTGCTTCCACAACACCTTTGGCCCGGTTGCAGGCCAGTTCAATTGAAGATCCGTTTCTGTGGAAGTTCCATCATGCCGAGGCCCCAGAAACCACGGCCAGTCTTCCGCCGCGACGTCATAAAAGGGGAACAGAACGATGACAACCAATAAGACGTGTCGTTGAAAAGCGACGTTCATGAGCAGATCTTGGCGGGAATAGTGGTATGGGGCACAAACAGAAACAGAGCTGCATCGGCTGTTGAGCCGGCAGTGTCGCATTATCGTGGGATTTGGCGATGATGTACAGTGTCGAACAAGGGCCGACACTTTGCGGCTTAAGTCTAACAAGGGCTTCGCCCTTGACCCAGTGGCGTGGAGGGTGGGAAGACGTGGGGCGCTGGAATCGCCGAGCCGCTCCGTTGTCGCTACGAACAACATGCGCGCATTGTGCGCGCATCATTTTGAGTAAGACTCTAACGAGGCCGTGCCTCAGACCATTTGAGCTGACGCTCAGAAGCGCGACTACGTCGCTCAGAAAACCTGACTCAACATTCACAAGTTCGCGGCTTTAAGAAGTCCAGGTGCAGACGCAAAGCAAGCATTAATCCGTGATCACCAACTCACTAACAACCGGAAAATGGTCTGAGTTGCCTCGCTTCACAATTGCTGACTTTTTAGTTTTCAGATGCCGTGAATGAAAGATGTAGTCAATTCGCAGTCGTACAGGCAATGGGCGTGTTGGCCAATGCCATGTTGGATGCCGATCAGCATCCGAATGTACAGAAGCAAAGCTGTCGACAAGCCCAGCGGCGGCCAATGCCTGCGGTGCCTGAAATGTTGACAGGCTGTTGAAGTCTCCCAGAACGATGGTGGCACTGTTGTCAGAAATGTGTTCCACAATGGCCTTAGCTTCGCTGGCTCGCGTGTCTTCTGATCGCGCAATGCCAGCCAAAACTCCCGCCAATGTCGTGGCACCTTCCGTAGAAACTGGCGTCAAATGAGCATTAACAACTCGCAGCGGCTTGGCGTTCACTTCGAACTCGGCAATGTAGAAGCCAAATAGCCCATTGCTGGGCGGAACAAAACGAAGCGATTTCGGTTTGATGCGAGATGCAAACACAAACCGTTCAGCGAAATACTTCCCCTGATGCCCTGCGCTGTGAAATTCCGGATAAGTCGTCGCAAGCTGCTGTCGCAGAAAGCTCTCAGCCTTAACGGTGGTTTCCTGCAAACACAGAATATCCGCATCAGCTTCAGCAATCGCATCCAGCACTTCCCTGCCGTTGAGATTGCCGTAGTTAACATTAAACGTCGCTATCCTAAACGGCTCCGCAGCGTCGGAAACGCCAACCAGAAAAAGCAGGACAGCAGACAACCAAACGTCTGACATCAGCATTCTCCAGCGGTGATCATGGCAGGGCGGAGAAATCGCTGATGTGCTGTTCGCGACTTCGACCTGTGTCGCCTTTACGAAGCTTTCTTCAGCGGTTGAGCGACATCCTGTTTTTTCATCTCGTCAAAGGCCTTAACGACGACGTGAGCTGGCAATGCATAGCTGGCGATGCGAGCCACTCTGGCGATATTCAGGCCAACCGCCTTACCGGAAATATCAAACAGCGGTCCACCACATTGATGTGGGTACAGGTCTGTATCGTGCTGCATGGCTTCAGGAAACCCTGAGTTATGAATGCTGGCATACTTTCCTCGATTGGCTGGGTCAAGATAGCGTTCCAGCATGACTTCGTTGTCTTCAGCAACGAATTTTGCCGTCAATTCAACATTGATGGTACGGACGACTCGACCTCGCTCCAGACGCACTGCGATACTCTGTCCCGTGGGAGTCGAACTAACCAACTCAATCATTGTTCGACTGCGTTGAATAGGAGTCCCGTTGATGGCCAGAATGATGTCTCCTTCCTGAATCCCATGTCGCTTGGCAGCTCCGCCGGGCAACACTTCCTTAATTTCAACTCCTCTAAGGTCGTTGCGTTCAGCCAGCAACACGCCCAAAAAGCCCTTCGACGACAGGCTGCGATTCTTCACGCTGATCACACCCGGCCATTGAGGCGTGCCTCGAGCATCTGTCGTAATCACAATTCGCCCGGCTTCCGGAGCTGGTTCATTTGACCACTCGACTGGCGTTAATCCCGATGCATCGATTTTCAACAGAGCCAGATCCAGAATTCGATCAATCGCCACTTCGCGAACTTTGTAACGCGAACCGTTTGAAAGGATGCATTCAGGAGCGATTGCATCTTCCAGTTCGCTGGCCTTGGTAAAGATGTAGCCATCGCTGCTCATCACCGAACCCATTGCCAGCGTTTCGCCGAATTCACGAATTTCCACGACGCTGTTTGAGGCATTCGCAACCGTCGGTTCGAAACGCAACAGTTCTTCGGTGCTGCGTTTTTCGTAAGGGCCGACGCTGCGAAGTGAGGTGAGCTGATTCTTCAGTTCACGAAAGTGCTCGCGATCCTGAACACTGACGCCTTTTTCATTCCTATTGGCCAATTCCTCATCGGAAGGCTTTCGTCCGGTAATCAACGGGGCCGTTTTTTCCCGACCACGACGATCGTATTCGACAGACGTTTTTTGATCCTCTGCAAGGTCGGCCAACAAGGAACTTAGCCCCAGCGGATCAGCAAAGCTCTGCCCGGCAATCTTTAACAGAATATCGCCTTCACGCAGCCCCGCCTTTTCTGCAGGACTGTTGCGAAGAACCCAAACAATTTCCGGAGTAAAGTTTCTCCAACGCAAGCCGACTCCGAAAAATTCGGTTTCAACCATGTCGTCGTCACGAGCGTTCAACTTTCCCCAGCGTTCGCGTTTTTCCATACGATCACCGTCGCGTCGAAACACATCAATCGCAACGTGACGGTTTTCCACAATCACCTCAGTGATCATGCTGTGAATGCCAATCAGCTTACCCGCCAGGTCGAACAATGGCCCGCCTGAATCGCCAAGCACAATGGCACAATCAGAAACCACCGTACGGTGACCAACCGAAAGAACTCGACCAAGCCTGACAGGCGCTGGTCGCTCTTTCCGAAATCCGCCAGGATGCCCCAAAGCGAAACACCAGTCGCCTCGGCTAAGTTGATCGCTGTCGCCAAGTTCAACGTAGGGAAACTTTGAGCCATTGCGATACGGTTCCGTGATCTTCAACATGGCGGCATCTGCTGAACGATTCATCCCCAGCAGTTCGGCACGATATTTGGAACCATCGGGAAACTGAACAACCAATCGCTCGGAACCACGAAAGCGTGTCTCCACCACATGCGAAGCCGTCAGCACCATTCCATCAGCAGAAACAACCACGCCGCTTCCCGCGCCATATCCGTCCTGAACGGAGACCAATGCCGGCGTCACTTTCTGCAAAGACGCTTCCAATTGCTGTTGCCGGGCTTGAAGAGCCGCAAAGTCGGCAAAAGCAACTTCGCAGAACCATCCTGCAAAACAACCGGCCATAAGCAAGAAGCGTGTCATTTTTGCAATCCCAATCAATACAGCGAGCAGATCTGATGTCCTGTCCGACAAACACCACGAACTTTCATTCAGGTCGCCCGAAAGTTCCAAAAAACGAAAACGATTTGAGATAGAAATAAGATACTACCAGGAAACGACCGTGAGGCAATCCGTTGTCAGCAATTGTGGCTTGCCAGCGACAGATGCTCCCACAGCACCTGCAGCAAAGTATGCCACAAGCTGAACCCAAACCTGCCTGATAATGCCAACGAACCAGCTGAATACCGAAGCCGTAGCAGCAGACCTGAACGATATTCAGGTTTGCCCAAAATCAGCCAGTTAACGGCAAACGCTTCCTTAGTGACGATTATATAACTCGACTCCAACAAATCCAGGAGCACCACGTTTTCCGCCTTGTCCACTATCCTGCGGCCTGTTCGATCGTTGCTGGTTATGTCAGACTAAGATCGCAATCAGTGCGAGATGAATCATAAATGCAACTTCCGCGTGAAAAAACGATCAGCCACGCTCAAGCTTTTTGCCCGGAACGATTGCGATTGAACGAGCCCAAACAGCTCACGTGAAACAATTCTGCTAAAGACCACGTCAACCAGCCGTTGCATCGAAAATATAGGGAGAACGTTCTTGAGACGACTCGAACAAAAACTCGGTGAGCCTGAATTCTACCGGAATCGTCTGCGCCACTGCGTTGCAATTGTGGCGATCGCATGCTGCAGCATGTCAAATTCAATGGCTCTGCAACTGGCAGATAACGCCGCCACTACAGACGCAACAGTAACTGACGAAGTCAATTCTGACCGATCCATTCCGGACCTGGCCGATGCCGTTAAAAAGTCGCTGGTGGTTGTGCGTGCTGCTGGCCGAGACGGGCAGAACGTTGGATTGGCGACTGGCTTTGTGATTTCAGAAGACGGGCTGATTGCGACCGCTCGGCATTGCATCGAAGAAGGTCACGATATTCGAATTGAAACTCAGGATGGCACGTTACTTCCCGTCACGCAAATCTATTGCCAACTGGAAGCCCGCGATCTGGTGGTATTAAAGATTGAATCCAAACAGCCGCTGATTCCGCTGACATTGGGGAATAGTGACAATATTTCCGATGGTGAATCAGTGGTGGCAGTCGGCCATCCGCAGGGACTTCGCAATACGGTCTTTTCCGGAATCATCGCTGGCAGCGAAGAGATCGACGGCATGCCGTTCATCAAGCTGTCCATGAAGATTGAACGCGGCAGCAGTGGCGAACCGGTCGTTGATCGGCAGGGAAACGTGATTGCCCTCGTGACCTTAAAATCGACGGCTCGCGACAGCGTCGGTTTTGGCGTTCCAGTGAATGACCTCAAACAACTGCTGGAAGACCCTGCACCAATTTCGATCGAGCGTTGGAAAACCATCGGAGCGTTGGACGCCGGTCAATGGCAAATCGTGTTTGGAGCGAACTGGCGCCAGCGAGCGGGTCGGATCGTTGTCGATGGATACGGTACATCCTTTGGTGGCCGCTCTTTGTGCCTGCAGCAAGCCAGTCCAACAGACACACCCTTCGAACTTCAGGTCGAAGTAAAACTGGACGACGAATCGGGCGCTGCCGGGCTGGCCTTTCATTCTGACGGAACAGATCGGCATTACGGCTTTTACCCAAGCAACGGCAGTATGCGTGTCACGCGATTCAGCGGGCCGGATCTGGATTCGTGGACAATTCTGCACAGCGAGCCGCACAGTTCGTACCGCCCCAACGAATGGAACACGTTAAAGGTTCGGGCGACGGAAAACCGCTTCGAATTCTTTGTGAACGAACAGCAAGTGTTCACCACCGTCGATGATCGTCTTCCCCCCGGACGCATTGGCCTGGCAACGTTTCGTGGAACATCCGCAGAATTTCGGCGCTTTCGAATTGGCGAAAAGATTCCGTCCGCCAAACCTTCAGCAGAACAAACGGCATTGATTGAGTCTGTTGTTGCCAACGTCAGAGCCATTCGGCCGGCTAAGAAGTCCGACATCGACAGCCTGCGACCACTGTCACAGTTTTCATCGAATGCACTGGAAACGAGGGCCAGACAACTTGAACAAAGAGCCATCCAGCTAAGGCGGCTGGCCGCAGACGTGCATTCAGCCAACATTCGTGAACAAATTCTTCTGGCGCTGCGGATACCAAGCGGTTCAGACGCGGAAATCTCCAGTGATCAGCCAGACCTGCTGCGAGCGTGCCTGTTGGTGGCCGCCCTGGACAACGAAGAAATTGAAGCCGATCCGTATATTCAGATCGTCGACAGGATGGCCGAAGAAATTCGCACCACGTTCGACTCAACGGCATCTGAAGCCGAACGTATTCAAAAGCTGGACTCAATGCTGTTTCAAGAAATGGGATACCATGGAGCTGGCTTTGACTACAACACTCGATCCAGCAGCTACCTAAACGAAGTCATCGACGATCGCGAAGGCCTGCCGATTACAATGAGTGTGCTGTATATGGAACTGGCCAAACGCCTGCAGTTAAAAGTTGTCGGCGTCGGCCTGCCGGGACATTTTGTCGTTCGCTTTGAGCCCACCACTGAAGCCGCTGCGACCGAAACTATCGACGTCTTCAACAAGGGAAAACGCCTGGATGCTGCGGACATCAACCGCCTGGTGGCGTCCCGCGGTTACGCGATGCGTTCTGAGTTCCAGGACGCCCAACAGCCACAGCAGATTATTCAGCGAATGGTGATCAACTTACTAGCGCTGGCGGAAGCGTCAAGAGAAGATGATCGAGTATTGCGGTACCTGAATCTGCTGGTAGCGATGGATGCCGATGACTTTGAATTCCGCGCCAAACGAATGGAAATTCGTGCCAGAACAGGCCGTCTGACGGAAGCGATTGAAGACATTGATTGGTTTATCAGCCAACCAGACGAAGTCGTTGTTAAAGACGTGATCCGCGAACTTCGAGCAGACCTGGAGAAGAAAATCGAAGTTCAAAATGCGGAGCGTTAATTGTCCGCTGCAAGCGATGCCGCCAAAGTTGCCTCCAAAGCGGCTTTGTGCTGTGGAGTCATGTCGGTCACCAATTTTTCGCCAGCCGATAATCCGGAAACAACGCACACATATTCGTCGTTGGCTTCACCAAGGTCGACCTTGCGTGGCACCAATTCTTTTCCGTTAAACACGTAAAGAAAGTTTTCGCCCGCGACGCCCGTGACAGCATGGCGAGGAACCTGCAGAGCATCCGGGATGTCCGTCACGGCGATCGTGACGCTGGCATCGGCCTTCATTTTGATGAGCGAGCGTTGTTGTTCGGTCGGTAGCAGTTCCACATCCAGCCAATAGTCTTTCAGATCTGGCGTGCTTGAACTTCGACTACGTGGATAACGCGGAATCTTTGCAATTTTCCCGGCAATTGTAACGTCTTCGTAACCCGCCAGCACAACATCAACATTCATGCCCTCGTGAACTCGATAGATCAAGGATTCGATCAGTGGAACGCTGACCTTCAAGTGTTCCTGATCTGGAATCTCAAACACTTTCTGCAGATTTCGAATACGAGCACCTTCGGCAACCTGAGTAATTCCGCGGCTCATCAAATACCACGAATTACCATACATCACCTGTCCATCGCATGGTGCTCTCAGGGTGCAGGCTTCAATGCTTTCAACGGCACGGCGATAGTACCGTTCATAAATTCGCAACGTGCGTTCGTAGGACAGAGTCGTCAAACGAGCCCTGGTCCTGGCAAGTCCGTTGGACATTTTCACTCGAACCAAATTGCGAACCGCTTCTGTATGGCGATGCTCAAGATTAATCTGAGTTCGTGGTTGAGTGAACTTTGTCAGCAGATTCAGTTTCGATTCCAACTGGCGATGCTTCTCATTCGCGTCAATCAAGTCCAGAGTTCCGCGATCGAGCCCCTGTCGACTGGTCAGTCCCATAGCCCACATTTTTTCAATGTGCCGAATTTCGTCTCCCGCTGCATCTGACTGATCAGCAAGCACGGCAAGATCCTGCTCCATCTCTTCCAAAAGCTGCGGCAGAGTTCCGTCGGAGTATTCATGGAGTTGAAGTTCTGATGATTGAACCTTGAATTCCGCAGCCGTTAGTCGACGATCGTTTTGAGCGGCAAGCAGTTGCTCATCCTGAACGGCTCCATCCAGGCGGCCTCGATATTTAATCAGGATGACCTCTCGAGAACGCTTGAAATCTTCGATCTCGGCAGCATCAAGCACACACACCACATCGCCCGCCTGAACCCACGTTCCTTCCGGCACGATGCTAAGAATATTGGTGCTCCAATAACACGACGAATGCACGGCTTTGGAACTCATCGGCTCCACAACGCCACGTTGCTGAACATTCACCAAAAACTGAGACGGCTGAATTTCTTCCAGCCCGATATCAACAGGGGCGACGTTGCGGTCAACAGCACCGGTCAGCAGCAACACTGCGAACATTGAAGCAAATGCAGTGGCGGTTAGCACAATTCGCTGGCGAGGAAGAACGATCCGCCAACGCGACATCACTGTCGTTTTATCTGAATGTTGTGAATTCATGTTCGTGAAATTTCGACCGAAGGTGGGAGGGAGGGTCGATTCTGGCAGGTTTTCTTAGGTGGGACGGCTGTACACCTCTGCTGTAACTATAGATAACAGGTCGGCAAAGAGCCAGGATCTCAAGTACAAAATTCGCCTGATTCCCCGCTTACAGATGCTGGCAGCGGCGCATTCCCACGTCCGACGTCACCCATCCTGCGAAATCGCCAAAACGTGATTGACCAGGATACTGAAGTCGAAAAAATGCTGGTCTTTCGCGGATTTTCCAGCTCGTGCAAGAATCCCTGACTCAGCATCATCAAACGGCCAGATGTCGAAAACGAGCTGCGACGGCTTGTTTTAAAGCGTTTATAGCCATCAGTTTGCGGCAACAACTGCGTCTCAGCAAATGTGGCCGACAGATGTGACGTTTTGCCAACGGAACAGGGAAAATCGCCGTAGATCACTACAAGTAGCATTGCGCGCGAGTGACCAGCAAACCACAGGTTCACTCGCTCGATTTGCCATCGCGGCTTCACATTCGCCGCTGATTTTGAACAGAACAAAGGTTCTCACGTGACTGATCCGAACGAAGAATTGCCCGAAAAAGCGGCGGCCCCAAAATCCACCAGCGATCAGGAAAGCTCCACTTCCGGAGGCAATGAAACGCTTGCCGCAAACACTGGCGAAGAAGAAATCGTGAACCAAATGGCCGCCAAACCGTCGGAACAGCTGGAAGACGAACTTCCGGAATTCGAACCGCTGACTCCGGAAATTGTGGAAGAAGAAGCCATTCGTGGCGACTTCATGCTGCGTTGGGCGGCCATCTTTCTGGCGGTTTTGTTTGGTTTCAGCCAGATTGCAGAAACTCGAACTCTGGTACACATTCGGTCGGGCGAACAACTGCGAGCCAACGGCTTTCTGCCGGGCAGCAGCGACGCTTTTGCGTATTCACTGGAAAGCAAACCCACCGCCAATGTCAGCTGGCTGTTCGATCATGTCGTCAGTGCCGCTTACGCTGCCGGCGGAGAATACGGCCTCACAATTTTCAAAGCGCTGATTGCCGGACTGATCGCATATTTCCTATCGCTGATTTCCGTGCCAGGAATGCCAACGTGGTGGAGTTCCATTTGCTGCGTGTTGGCCATTGGAGCCTGCTCTGTCGACTTCGTTCCGGTAACCGATCTGGCGACGCTGCTGGGAGTCACGTTGACACTGTTGCTTTTGCACAGCTATGCAGAAGGCCGAGCTTCCGGCATTGCCTGGAAACTGCCCGTGATAATCGCTGTGTGGGGAAATCTTGATCCACAAGCTTACATGGGAGTTATCGCAGTCGCCCTGTTTTCGCTGGGGCTTATGATTCGAAAATCGTTTGCAACCAAAGAAGGCGATGCTGCCGGACCAGACGCAGCCACTATGTGGAAAGCCACTGCCGCATGCGTGATTGCCTTGGCAATCAATCCGGCCCCGTTATCGAGCCTGATGTCTGTGGTGACCACCTACACCGTTGAATATCCGGCAATGGCAGCCATGAGACCTCTGACTGAAGCGGCTCCGATGATGGATGGTCGCACGGAATACTTCTCAGTATGGGACTCCAACGTTCGTCCCGGTTTCGAATTTGCCTACCTTTCCGGAACATCACTGCTGCTGATTGCAATCGTCGTCTTGCTGATTTCAAGAAGCCGCGAAGACATCCCGCTTGCCATTGTCATGCTGGGTTTTGCCGGACTGGCCGCGTTCAAACTTCATGAATTGCCTGCAGCTTCTTTGGCGGCAGCCGCAGCGGCGGGTACCGCGGCTCAACGTTGGTACCGTCGAAGCTTCCGGATGGATTACACCGTCGAAACCATGGAGGTGCTGTTTTCTCGCGGCGGGCGAGCCGTCACCGTATTCGCCATGGCCTTTCTGGGATTCTGCGTCGTCGCCGACCGACTTCCGACTCGCACACCTGTCGGAATGGGCTTCGAACCAGACTTAAAAACAACCGCCACAACGTTGCAGGCACAGTTAGCAGAAATTTCGGAAGAATCGAATGTCTTTCCGACTCGCATGAGTCAGGGTGACTTCCTTATCTGGAGTGGACGGAAGACGTTTATTGACAGTCGAGCCAGGTTGTACGGCCAATACACTGACCCGGCGTCGTTGATTCACCAGTTTGACGTACTACGTCAAAGCCTGCTGTTTCAACCAGCGGCCGCTGAACAGTTGGTTACTGAAACTGAACCCACCGATGCAGATTCGGCGGATTCGCCCGACACAGCTGAAGCAAGTTCAAAAGTCGTCGTAAAGCCGAATCCAAACTGGAAGTCCGACTACGACAAATTCAACATCAGCCACGTCATGGTGCGACTTGCTCCACCGGGCTTACCGGCGTATTCCATGGCCACGGCATTTCTGCAGTCTCCCAGCTGGCAACTGACAGAACGCGGACCGTCTGCGATGTTCTTTCAACACACCGATCAGCCGACCACCAAAATTGCGTACGACTCTCGTGACGTTGCATTTCGAACTTCCGTCGATCCCAAGGACCCCGAGCGTTTCGAATTCGCTCGCGAAAAAGATTTCTACTCAACCTATCTTTACGCAAGCCGGGCTACTCAAGATGCACCGCTGCGTGAAGCTCAGCACTATCTGCGTCTGGATAGTCAACTTCCGCCTCAAGTTGCGTTCAATGTGGCCACAGCTTCGGCACAGGACCCCAAGAACCCGGAATATATGGCGTTGCTTGGCCGAATTCTGGCAGGCCCAACGTTAACGATTCGCAATGCAAACCTTGCACTTGCCGCCGACAATCAGAATGCCACTGCATACCGATTATTGGGCGTTGGCTATGCAAAACTGAATGAACTGGAAAAAGCCATTGCCGCCGCATTCGGAGGCGACGCTATTGCGACCGTCCGCAACATGCAGGCGATTATGGCACTACGGCAATCGACGGTGATCGAACCGGAATTCTCCGACACGTGGCTGACTTTGATGAGTCTTTACGAAAGCCAGGGACGCACGGGACTGGCGTTGGACTGTCTGGATAAGTATCTGGAAATCGAAGAAGACCGTCTTCTGGAAATTGTTGAAGAAGATGAACGGCTAAGTCAGCTGTACCAGCTTCGAACCGACTGGAAACAGCGTCGCGATGATGTGATTCAGGGCATGAACGACTACATCGAACAGGGCATGCCAACTGATCTGCAGGAACACGCCGCTCAGAAGTTTCAAATGGTTCAAAACATCTATAATGAAGGCCATGTGCAGGTTGCACTTGATCTGGCAGAAGACAACATCGACCTGCTGCGTTCTGTGCCCGACGCCGAATTGCTGCGAGGTCGGATGCTGCTGGAAGTTGGCCGCCTGGAAGATGGCTATGCCGTGCTGAATCAGTTGGCTGCCGTCATCCGAGAGAATGCTCAGAATCCGGAATTTGCACGGCTAAGGTGGCATGAATCTGTAGCTCTAAGCCAGCTTTCAAAAGGCGTTTACACTCAAGCCATCGAAGTCTGGAATGAACAACTGAACGTTGTGGCGGATGTAGAAAACAAAGCACCGGAACTTTCGCAGCCCATTGTTGCCAACCTGCCGCTGGTTGCAGCTGTTGAAGCTCAGATAAACGGGCGAGTGCCAAACTGGCCCATTTTATGCATTCAGGCGGCGAGCGTCTCTTTGGATTCAGTGCCATCCAGCCGACACGCCCCCCTGTTTCTGACAGCGATTGCCAATATTGAATCCGGAAACGTCGCCAACGCGAAGTTCATTCTGGAAGGCATAATCAAAGACGCAGGAGGCGGTGTCTATCGTCCTCTGGCAGAAGTGTACCTAAGCCAACTTACAGATGACGCACAGCAGCTCATGGAAGAATCGTACATGAATTCCTGGGAGAACTTTGAGTTCCCGGAAGTAGCGTCTGACGCTCAGGAAAATGATTCACCAAAAGCAACCAATCCCAAACCAGAACCAGTTAAGGACCAAACAAGCGCAACTGAATCTTCAGAAACACCAAAACCAGCTAAGAATGAATCCGGCGGCGATAAATCCACAGAAAGCACCAGCGGCAACAGCCCCGAAGACTCACCAGCGCCGGCCAAAGAATCAGCGACTCCTGAGTCATAAAATCGGGGAAGACTGGCACCCACACGGCAACGGCACTGCCAACTGCCATGCGCTTCATCGGAAGCAGTCGTTATTGCTTACGAGCTTTCTCCATCGCAATGACGGCTCGCCTGGCTGAGACAAGATCGGTACGCAACGTCGTGAAGAACGTGTTCAGTTTGCGCCCCAGATCGGGAGGCAGGATGCCGTTTTCCAGAGCCTTGTCGTCTAACGCAATCAGCGTTTCAGAACGTTCCCACAACTTCACTGGAATGCCCTGCATATCGGCCTGAAGTTCAGCAGCTACAGAAAGCCCTTTTACTCCTGAGTTTTCCACCATTTTCAGCTTCACCTGCATGATTGGCTGATTGGGGATTTCAACGCATTTCAGCTTGCAACTTTCCATCGCAGCATTCGTTGAAGAAGTAATCGCCTTTGTGACGTAACCTCGCAGGTCTTCCGGAAACGGAATCACGTTAACGCCAAGCTGCGTCATTCTGGCCATCAGATAGTCCTGAGGACTGATGGACACAACAGAAGCGGGCGCTGACGAATCATCAATGCCGGAATCCATCACTGGCGATGTGACGTCTTCATCTTCAGACCCAGGCTGCTGAATCACGTCAATCTTTGACAGGTCAATGACACCTTCATCCTTTGTTGGCTGGCCGAGGGCCGGCAAAGATTCTGCGGCACCATTATTGGCTCCAGCATTTTCGCCTTCACCATAAATGACCGCATTGCTGGCGGCCGTCAGATCCTCCTGGGGAATGCTGTACATACGTACCGCCAGCATCCCCAAAACTCCAACCAGCAATACAGCGGCACCAGCCAAAAATATTCCAGCGGTGTTCCCACTGCCTTTTTGCACACGGTGATTTCTCCGTGCAGAACCTGGTGCCTTTCGGCCACCAGTGCCTTTGGCTGGAACCGCGATGGCCTCATCACATTCAGGGCAGGTAACCGTCTTACCGGCCTCCTTGTCACTGACAACGCCTTCGTAATCACACTCGAAGCATTGGATTTGAATGGACATGAGTGCAACTTTTCTGCCGCAGCGGACTTCAATTGAAGTGGCCAATCAACATTGACCTGAATCGTTTCTACAATAACACACCACTGGCGTGCTACAGGCCGAATGTTAGCCAGCGTCCCCCAGAATACAACACCCTGGGTGCGGTAATGACAAAGGCCTCAGAATTGGGCCAGTAAATCCCAATGCCAGACCATTGCTCAAACAACCGCCGCCAAATTCAATTCGCTTTCTTGCAAGGTGCACAAGTCGCAACTTCGCCAACCGTTCTCACACCCGCGTGCAAATACCCAAGTACGACTGCACCGCTAAGTGCTTCCGCCGTATTGGCGGTTACATCAAATAGACCGATGGATACCCCGTTCTGAAAACATCGCTGTGCTTGCATTCTGCCTGAAAGACACTTAGTGTAATCGCCCAAAGCCCCCAGTGCCTTGTGAATGTCAGAACACAGACTCACGAACGGGCCATTGTGCGGCACAAACTTCACGCAAAACCAGACCGCAAACCGCAAGATACAGTACCGCTGCCATAGGGGCTCAGAATGTCCGAATCTGATGAATTGAAGCAAAAGCTGGAAGCCTTCCGAAACGACTTTGCAAAGCTGCAAATAGAAGTTGGTCAAGTCATTGTGGGCCAGCAGGACATCGTCGATGGCACGCTGGCTGCTTTAATTGCTGGAGGACACGTGCTGCTGGAAGGTGTCCCAGGTCTCGGCAAGACGATGCTGGTGCGCACTCTGGCGGATGCTCTGCATCTGGCCTTTTCGCGAGTTCAGTTTACACCAGACCTGATGCCAGCAGACTTAACGGGCACAAACGTCGTTGTGGAAACTCCAGAAGGCGGCCGTAAATTTGAATTTCAAAAGGGACCGATCTTCGGCAACATCGTACTGACCGACGAAATCAACAGAGCGACCCCCAAAACACAATCAGCTCTGCTGGAAGCGATGGCTGAAAGATCAGTCACTGTCGGTGGACAAACCTTCCAGCTTCCCAAACCGTTTCTGGTGTTGGCCACACAGAATCCGCTGGAAATGGAAGGCACCTACCCATTGCCGGAAGCTCAGCTGGACCGATTCTTTATCAAGTTGATCGTGCGTTATCCGACCGCTCAGGACATGTCCACGATTTTGAACCGTACCACTGGCATGGATGAAACATCTGCACAACCCGTCATCACAGGAGATCGCATTTTGGAACTTCGATCACTGGCGCGTCAAATTCCGATTGCCGACGACGTTCAGCAATACGCGATCGCTCTTGTGTTGGGGACTCACCCGGATCAAGGCTATGCCACGGACATGGTCAGACGCTTCGTCCGCTACGGAGCCAGCCCGCGCGGAGCGCAGGCCCTTATCCTTTACGCAAAAATCCTGGCCGTTTTAGACGGCCGTTACCACGTCGCCAAGGATGACATCAACAAAGCCGCTCCGGCCGTGCTAAGGCACCGCATGATCCTCAACTTTGAAGGTCAGGCGGAAAATATTTCCGCAGACAACATCGTCGCCGATTTGATCAAGAACGGCGCGAAAGCCCACAGCGCAAAAACCGTCTCAGCCGTATGATATCGTTTCCAGAATGCAGTTTCGGCGAGACAACATCAGTGACGCCACCTGAGGGAACCAGCATTCGGTACCAGACGGATCGATTTCGCAATCTGACAAACGGCCATTAAACGGTTACCAGCATGGCACTGTTCGATAAAGATTTTCTAACGAAGCTTGAATACCTGTCGATTGTGTCGCGTAAAGTCTTTCGTGGCCAACTGATGGCTCAGCGACGCACGATGCAATTGGGCAGCGGCATCGAATTCGCCGATCATCGCCAGTACACGGCGGGCGACGACTTTCGCTATCTGGACTGGAACCTGTATGCTCGCCACGGCGAACTACTGCTGAAACGATTTCAGGAAGAAGAAGACCTGCACGTCTATCTGCTGCTTGATTGTTCCAAAAGCATGGCCTCCGGCGACCCTCAAAAATTCGACCTCGCTCGACAGGTCACCGCTGCGCTGGCGTACATCGCGTTGTCCGATCTGGATCGAATCTCAGTGTACGCGTTTGCCAATGGAGTTCTGAATCACTTTCCACTCACCCGTGGCAAGGCTCGAATTCTTAGCCTGATGAAGTTTCTGGAAGAACTTCGCGCCGACGGCGAGGGCACCAACATGTCAGAACTAACCAGAGAATTCGTACTGCGAGCTCCCCGCCGCGGTCTGGCGCTGATGCTGAGTGACATGTATGACCCCAGCGGTTTTCGCAAAGGCCTGGACGTTTTGCGGCACCATAAATTCGAACCGCACGTCATTCAAATTCATCACCCCGCTGAAGCCAATCCCAAACTTCTGGGAGACGTCGAACTTCACGACATCGAAACCGACGACCTGAGAAAGATGACGATCACTGAAAAACATCTTCGTAACTATCGTGATGTTTACGAACGGTTCCTGCAGTCAATTCGAGACTACTGCTCAACGTACGGCATGGGCTGCACAATTACAGACAACAGTATCACCTTTGATCAATTGGTTCTTAACATGATGCGTGCCACAGGTATTGCCTGACCCACCCCACAAAACTCACACACACAAACAAGGGCATGGCCCTTGAGCCAAAGTCGAGCTGACGCTCGAACACGCTCCGTTGTCGCTTTAAAAAGATGCACGCATTGTGCTCGCATCACTCCGAGTGAAGAAGTCTAACGAGGCGGTGCCTCAGACCATTCGAGCTGCCGCTCGGAAACGCGACTACGTCGCTCTGAAAACTTGACTCAACGTGAACAAGTTCGCTGCTTTAATAAGTCTAAACACCTGAATCTCCGAAATGTCGTTTTCCAACCCCGCCGCATTAATCTGGGCCGCTTTGGCGGTACCCATTGTGATCTTCTATATCCTGAAGATCCGCATGCGCCGAGTTCCGGTTTCGACAACCATGTTCTGGCAGCAGGTGTTCGACGAAAAAGCTCCTCGATCAATCTGGCAACAATTGCGACATCTGCTAAGCCTGTTACTGCAACTGTTGTTTTTGGCACTGCTTGTCTTTTCGCTGACAGACCCATTTTTCAACAGCGATGTGCGACAGCAGCGGCGTGTGATTGTGGTTGTGGATACATCCGCCAGCATGCAGGCAAAACTAGAAGACGACACCACGCGATTGGATGCCGCAAAGCAGCAGATTCAAAAGATGATTCAGTCGCTGAAATCGCGTGACGAAATGGCAATTATCGTCGCAGGAAATCAGGCACACGTGGCGTGCGGTCTTACCAGCCATCAGCGTACCTTGCAAAACCACCTTGACAATATCAAAGCCACCGATGGTCCGACTCAGGTTGCCGACGCGGTTGAAGTTGGACGCCGATTACTGGCCGATCACGCAAAAGGAGAAGTTGTCGTCGTTAGCGATGGCTGCTTTACCGAAGCAGTCGGGATTGCCGCAGACCCGAAAGTCGTCTGGGCTCAAATTGGCGAGCCAGCAGACAATCTTGGCCTCACACGTTTCCAGGTACGACGCAGTCTACTGGATCCGATTGGTTTCCAGATTCTGGTTGAAGTATCCAACTTTAGCCAGACCAACGCCGACACCAGCCTGGACCTGAACTTCAATGGAGAACTTCTGGACGTCATCCCACTAAAGCTGGAACCGGGCGAAGTGTGGAGCCGAGTCTTCGAAAAGACGTCCACCGGCGGCGGCATTCTGTTAGCCGCCATTGCCGCAGAAGATCAACTTCCTGCCGACAACGCTGCTCAAGCCATTCTTCCCGAACGCCTGCGAATTCCCGTCACGCTGGTCACCAATGGCAACTGGTTTCTGGAACGAGTACTTGCGGCAAACGACGTTGTGGATTTAACCGTAACATCGACGATCCCCACAGAACTTCCCCCCGGTGGAGTGCTTGTGCTGCATCAGACCGTGCCGCAAAAAATTCCCGCCGGCAAAGTGTTTGTCGTTCAGCCCACAACGTCCACTGATCTATGGAAAACAGCAGGAGCAGTCACTGAACCGCTGGTCGCCAAACAGGACAAAGAAAACGATCTAATGAAGTACGTCCGGCTGGACAATGTGTTAATGCCGGAAGCCAACGTCCTGCAGCCCAAAACGGAATTCAAGGCTTTGGTGGAAGCCATTTCTGGTGACCCGCTATACCTGCATTTTGCCCGCCCCGAAGGCGACGTCATCGTACTTTCGGTGAATCTGGATCAAGGCGATCTGCCGCTGCGAACGGCATTCCCAATCATGCTCACAAATGCACTATCGTGGTTCGCCGATGGCAAGGGCGAACTGGTGGAAGCCATCGCAACAGGAATTGTGACAGACGTCAGCCTTCCGCCAGAACTGCAATTACTGGCTCAACAAAACAGCCAGAAACTTGCTCTGATCGCACCGTCCGGCAGCAAAACATTAATCAACGTAGAAGCCTCCGTCGCCCGGATCGGCCCTTTGGCAGAAGCGGGCATCTGGACGCTGGGAACGCCGCTAACTGACGAACAACTGCAAGCCATCACTCAGGAAACAGCAGACGCACAAGCCGCCTTTCCGGAATTCAAAATCGCCTGCAACCTGAACAGCCCCTCCGAAAGTAATCTCAGGCCAACACAAGACATCATCCCTCAACAGGAAGCATTACAAGCCGGATTCGGTGGACGCCCCATCTGGTTCTACCTGGTACTGGTGGGCTTTCTGCTAATCATGGTCGAATGGTTCCTGTTCCAACGGCGCTGGATCTCCTAACAAGGGCTTCGCCCTTGACCCGGTGGCGTGGATCGTCGCAAGACGTGGAACCTTCGAACCGCCGAGAGGCTCCGTTGTCGCTACGGCCTACATTCCCGCACCGTGCGCATCATTTTAAGTAAGACTCAAACAAGGGCTTCGACCAACGCCTTGAAGAGTTTTGAAAAGCAAGAACACTGTTTGAACTAGAGAAGATGCAGTCATGCCGAGTGGGCTTCAGTCACGAAGTGACGTTAGGTAGTAGCCACGGGCGCGAGCCCGTGGTTTGCAAAAAGTCAGACGGAAAGTCCCGAAGGGACGGTAGGCGTATCATTTCGCGTTGTTGCCTGTCGTCCCTTCAGGACTGAAAACGACTGTCGAATGCTGTTCCACGGGCTCGCGCCCGTGGCTATCACCTACCGTCACTTCGTGACTTAACCGCATCCAAACTCCAGCCTCGAACTTTCGCTCTATCTCACTGTTTTCCCACTCAAAATTCCCTTCACGGCGTTGGGCCATGCCCTTGTAAGGGGCGACGCTTCAAAACTTTGCGTCCAGAATTCGGGCCACTTCACAGAATGAGGCGTCAATTTGTTCTTCCGAGTGCTTTACGGTCAATGAAAACCGCAGGCGTGCTGTTCCCGCCGGCACTGTGGGAGGCCGAATGGCGGGGACAAAAAATCCGGCAGCTTCCATTCTTTGCGACACAATAACGGATTGTGAATCGTCGTTCACGAGAATCGGCACAATAGGGGCCACCCCAGCAATCACAGCTTTCAGCTTCAATTCTTCAGCACGCCGATGAGCAAACGCGGTCAGTTGAGCCAATCGGTGTCGCCGATCCGGCTGCGATTCGACCACTCGTACAGATTCCAGCATGGCGGCGCAGATTCCCGGTGGCAATGCTGTTGAAAAGAACTGCGTGCGAGCTGAGTTGCGCAGCCATTCAATCGTCTGCTGATCAGCAACCGCAAATCCGCCAATGCCGCCCAATGCCTTGCTCATCGTGCCAATGCGAACCAAAACGCGGTCTTCCACATTGCAAAAATCGCATGCTCCACGACCATGATCTCCCAACACGCCTGTTCCATGAGCTTCATCCACCACCAATTGGCAGTTGTGTTGTTGTGCAATCTCACACAACGCGTGCAAATCAGGAATGCAGCCATCCATGCTGAACACGCCATCGGTAACGATAAACACCTGATCGAAATCACCGCGGCGGCGAGCAATCGCGTCTGACAATGCCGCCAATCGATCACGACGATAAACATAAAACTTACCGGAACTGGCCTTCGCCGCGTCAATCAGACTTGCGTGGTTGTCGCGATCAGAAAAAACCGCATCACCAGATTCGACAAGACATCCGAGGACTCCCAGATTCGCCGCGTACCCGGTTGGAAACAGTAAGGCCGCCTCAGCCCCTTCCATCCTGGCAATCGCTTCTTCCAATTCGTGGTGCCAACCACTTCTGCCGCACACAAGAGCACTTGCGGTCGCCCCCATTTGACTGGCAAACACGGCTTTTACGTTTTCCTGTTGCCCAACTTCGTGAGCCAGATTCAGGTAATCGTTGCCTCCAAAGTTTACCAGCCTGCGACCGTTGATCACGCAGAAACCGTCTGCCTGCGAATGAACCGTTTTTGCAAACCGCCGCTGTCCGCGACTTTCCAGCTTCTGAAGATTTGCTTCCAGCCGATCATGAAACTCAGAAGACGTCATGTAAACCGCCATTCAACCAAAGCCGCACTCGACACTTTTCGCTCCGCCTTCGTGGCAAAGCTTGTATCGAACAGGTTGTACGATTGAACGTCCCCTGCATCAAGCGCAGGCAGCGGTTCCAAAACACCGGTGGTGAACTGCACCACATGGCCGCGATTGTTACTGACAGGACCTTCGTAATCGAGATACATCAGCCGGTGATCGGGCAATGCTTCGGCTTCAATCCAGCAACCAGCTTTCGGACGCTGCAGCAGCCGGCAGGCAGTCAAAACGTTTCCATCCTGAATCAGCAGGTCCCAGTGCAAAAACGGGTGGTCATGTTCCAGAATTGTGAAGCGGCGTGCAGAATGATCAATCATGGAAACCTGTTGGCAGCCGCTGAACACGCAGCATTCGGTAATTGCGGTATACCCTAGACCAGCTCACGAATTGGTTCGCGGTGATCGATCAGGAACTGAGGACGCCCGGTCGGATCGTTAACCGTGGTGGTCATCGGATCAATTCCCAGATTATGGTAGGCAGTTGCCACGATCTCCTGCACGTGAACGGGTCGCTCAACCGCTCGTTCGCCCAATCGGTTTGTGGCACCGATCGCTTGCCCGGTCTTCATACCACCGCCCGCCATTAACGCACAGCTTACCTGCGGCCAATGGTCTCGTCCGGCATTTGCGTTGATTCGGGGAGTTCGACCGAATTCGCCCCAGACCAATATCGTGACATCATCCAGCATGCCACGTTCGTCCAGATCTTCCACCAATGCACTCACTGCCTGATCAAGTTTTCCGCCATGATCACGCACAAGGTCGAAGTTGGCCCCGTGACTATCCCAGCGACCAAATGACAACGTCACAGAACGAACGCCCGCTTCCACCAATCGGCGAGCCATCAGTAAGTGGTCGTTGCAGGTTGGAGCACCATCGTATTGATACTTGTATGGCTTTCCGTCCCCATAGCGATCGCGAACTTCTTTGGGTTCCTTGGAAACATCCAGCGCGTCCGCCAACTGGCTTGAAGTTAACACGCCGAAAGCAGCCTGAGTAAACGAATCGACACCATCCATCACACCGGATGCGTCAACGTTGCTTTTGACGGTGTCCAGGCTTGCAAGAAGTTGTTCTCGATTATTCAACCTATCCAGGCTGATGCCGTTCAGCACCAGATCGTCCATGCCTTTGCCGTTGGGCTGAAACGCCTGATTAGCTGTTCCCAGAAAACCGGCCGCTCCAGGTTCAGACCATGGCACGTGGCTGGTTTTTGCAGCCAGCGCCACTGAGGCGGGAATCGCCGGGGATGTGGGGCCAGCCAACTTTGACAATACGCTGCCGATACTCGGACGCCCACCGATCGACGCCATCGCGCTGCGTTCCCAGCCGCTGAAGCATTGAAATGCGTCGTGAGCTCCCGTGCATCCGACAACAGATCGAATCACCACCAGCTTGTCCATCAGACCAGCCAGTTTGGGAAAACACTCGCCAATCTGGATACCGGGAACCGCCGTGTTAATCGGTCCAAACTCACCGCGAATTTCAGACGGTGCTTCGGTCTTGATATCCCACATGTCCTGATGTGGCGGTCCGCCACCCAGAAAAATATTGATAATGGCTTTGTTGGAATTCCGGCGAGAAGACACAGACTCTGCTCGCAGCAGGTCGGCTAAATTAAAGCCCCCCAAAGCTCCTGTGGCCAAGCCACCGATCTTTAGAAAACTTCGGCGAGATACGCCATCGCAATAACGTGTTTTCTGTCCGGAAATCGTAAGCATCATGTAACCTCTTCAGTTCGAGGTGTGCCAGACGCAAGGACTGTGTCTGGCGAAGGTGGGAATTATTCGGTGGGGAAAATTGCAGGTAACAAACGTCAAGATGACCCGCTGCATCCTGTTTATCTTATCGACGCGATCCAGTGCCGCGACCACACCCAATACGCACTTGCTGATAAACCTGCAGCAGCTTGAATCGGGACTTTCTGGTACAGGGAAAGGTTAAGCTGCAAATCAAAGGCCGTCAAGAAGATACGTCATCCAGACACCACTCATCCTGAAATCGCCGCAAGTCTGCCCCCAAAGCGACGTTTTTGAGGCTCAGAAACACTGTTTCAAGGTTTCCCCCTGCAGAAAACCACTCCCCAACGCGGTCAGCAAGGTTCCTCAGCAGCCTGATATCACGGGTTTCTTGCCCTGCTCACAAAGATGCACGCACGGCGCCCGCATCATTGCTCGTAGCGATAACAGAGCGGCTCGGCGATTGGAACATTCCACGTCCGCTCGCGTACCACGCCACCGGGGCAAGGGCGAAGCCCTTGTTGAAAGTCTTACTCATAAAGATGCACGCACGGCGCCCGCACCATTGCTCGTAGCGACAACGGAGCGGCTCGGCGACTGGAACTTTCCACGTCTTCTCGCGTACCACGCCACCGGGGCAACGGCGAAGCCCTTGTTGAAAGTCTTACTCGTAAAGATGCACGCACGGCGCCCGCATCATTGCTCGTAGCGACAACGGAGCGGCTCGGCGATTGGAACTTTCCACGTCCGCTCACGTACCACGCCACCGGGTCAAGGGCGAAGCCCTTGTTGAAGAAGGTGCTAATCGATTTCGTATGCTAGAGTCTCAACCACAACCTGTTCAGTGTCATAGTCAACGACAATCACACCTTCCGCACGGTCATCCAATCTGGCAAGCAGTTGCCCGTTGCGTCCCCACACCGCGGAACGTCCGGCACATTCAACGCCGTCCATTGGCCCCAGACAGTTGGCCAGCATCACAATGGCGGAATGCCGCCTTGCGATTCCAGACAATCGCCGACTGGCCTCACCCACACCACGTGCTGTTTTCGCAGCGCTGGCCACGTAAGCGGACGCACCTGACGCAAACGCTGCGTCAGCGTGTTCAGGAACCGACAATTCATAACAGATCGCCAACGCCACAACGGGATCGACAAAGATGCTTGAATCACACTGTTCTCCGCATTCAAAAAACGGTACTTCATCCTGATGAAGGAATCTCTTGGAATACAGACTTGGCGGAACGTGAGCACCAAACAGCAAGTTCGAAATTCGCGGCAACGCATCTGTTCGCAATGAGAAACCCACACCTGTCGTAAGATTGCATTGATTGCAAAATGACTGAATGCGATCGAAGCAGAAATCGTCGCAATAGCGAGCATGTGCGTCGGCACAAGATGGTTCGTAACCCGTCAGCGAAAGTTCCGGAAAGACAATCAGGTCGGCACCACAACTGACGCCAAGATCGATCAACTTCAAATGCCGATCGACGTTCTTCTCAACGGCCCCAACTTCTGGCCTTATCTGAGCAACAGCAATTTTCATTTCCCTGACGATCTTTCCAACAAAGAATTGCCGACTCGCTTCAACACGTGAATATTTTGCCGCGCCTGCGTCTTAGCTATCCGGAGCGGCAATGATGGTTTCTTCAAGAGCTGCGTCAACGTTGCCGGGCTGAGTTGGGCCTTCGGAATCGAGCGTACTGTTTACGCTGTTTGACTGAATTTTGTTTTGCCGCCACCAGTGTTCAGCTTTACCCCAATTCCAGGTTTCCGGTATCGGCAACGCATCCAGAGCTGCAATCAATTCGTCCGGCGATTGAAAGCGATCTGCGGGAAGCTTTTGCAGACACTTCATGACGATAGCTGCCAGTTCGGGCGACACGACCACTCCGGCTTCTGCAAACGTAGGAGCCGGCTTTGTGGCGTGAGCGATCACCAGTTCCAGCGGGCTTTCCAGATCAAACGGCGGATGCCCCGACAGCAGAAAGTAAGCGGTTGCTCCCAGTGAATACAGGTCGCCTCTGGAATCAGGCGCCTGCCCCTGAGCCTGCTCAGGGCACATATAGCGAGGCGACCCCTTCACTGCGTTAGCCGCAGAAAGTTCCGGATCTTTTACCGCAGAAATCGGTCGCACCAAACCAAAGTCCAGCAGTTTAACAACGTCAAAACGGCTGCCAATTTCCGCCAGAAACACGTTGCTGGGCTTGATGTCGCGGTGCACCAGATTTCTGGCGGCGGCTTCTCTAAGAGCTTCCGCAACCTGTCGAATCACAAAAACGACACGTGCTTCGCACATGGGGCCAAATTCCAGCACCAGCTGACGTAGGTTCTTGCCGTGCAGGTGTTCCATCACGTAAAAGAAGGTGCCTTCCGCCGTTTGACCATAGTCAAAAACCTGAACGGTGTTCCAGTGAGTCAAAGCAGCGGTCGCCCTCACTTCGCGTTCGAAGCGACTGACCATCACCGGATCTTCGGACATGTCAGCTCGAATCAGCTTCACCGCGCACAGGCGTTTCAGCAGGCGATGTTCTGCCAGATAGACGTCCCCCATGCCTCCGCTGCCAAGCTTTTCCCGCAGGCGATATTGCCCCAGCTGTTCTGCTTCCAACGCCCTGTTGCGCCAACGATTCATGATGGCGGTGCCGTAGATCGCGCAACCGGCCCCCACGCACAGGGCCAACAGGTTTCCGGAGAACAATCCCACAGCAATCACGTTTTGATTGCGGAAATTCTCAATCGCCTGCACGGACGTTCGATTGGCAAATATGACGACTCCAGGAGTAATCGCCATTAGAAACACCATCAACGCAGCTCGTCGAGCTCGGTTGGGAATCAGCATGCCGTAAATCATCATCATGCCAAACGTGGCAATGATCTGATCTTTTACCGCAACCACAAAGGCAACAGAAGCAGCTGTGGCCTGCGCTGGCGAGACGTAGTCTGTTGACGAGAGAACTCGCAAATTCGCGTGCAGTTGTAATCCCAGTTGCAGCGACATGCCCAGAAAAATGGCAGCTTCAACGGCACGCAGTCCCAAAATGGAAATGTTTCGCGGGCTGTACAACCAATATGTTACGGTCAGCAACCCGCCGATCGTGACACCATCCAGCGGAATGGGCAGCCCCGTAAGCACCAGCTGCCGAATGGTAAATGCGACTTTCGCCATCAACAGCACCAGCGCGGCAGCCCGAATGCGCTGCCGAACCAAAACCTGATCGGCGGTTTCGCTGACAAAGGTTTCCGAATCGCTGAAGCGAATTCGACGCAACGAATCTCGATAGTTAATGAACTCTGAAACCGAGTTTCGAATTTTCGACCAAAGTCTGCGGTCAGATTTCATATCTAATTCCGCACATTCGACGGGATTCCAAAGCTGTAGCCAATGTTCGCAAGACGAGCGTCCTCGCGGCGACTATGATAGCCCAAACCAAAGGTGCGAAACAAGCTGGGGGCCTACTGACTTGCCGTTGGCCAAGCGGCACGATATTCGCCCGACCTTAGGACTGTTTCCAACTCGTTCCCAAACACCAGTTTCGGAACCAGAACAAATGTAGGTCCTTCTTGTCGAGAGGGATTTCGTTGCTCGACGCGACCTACGGCCACTGAAAAGAAAGCACTAAAAAGAACATCCACCCTCATGTAGACAACTGGGAATTCTGGGCGATTACAAAAGCCCAGGGCGAAATTCTACGTTACAGCGTGCTTCGCGATATTAGAGACTTGGTTCCCGATTGGCCGTTTGTTCGTGACTCTGTGGGTGTGGCGTACGTTGTGACTGCGCGGCTCAATTTGTGGAACTACCTCACATAGTCGACCCAGAAGGCAGGCGACATGTCCAGCCGTTGCAGAATCCCGGATAGGTGTTTAGGGATCGCTCCTCGCTTGCCGTGTTCGATGCGTTTGTCGCGAGCATCCGGTGTGGAAACTTCGTCGGCAGTTTTCGCGTCGACAATGCGATCCTGAGCACTCGTGAAATCGCTTGTTTCCGGAGTCTTCGCAATGTTTGCTCGCACAGGGTTCAGGTCGACGTTTTGCATGCAGGCCAGCAGCGCCGCTTCATCGGCTAAAATCTGAGCCTTGAAACGTCCTTCCAAAAATCGGCCCGTGCATTCATCCTGTTTGTTGCTTTCCCGAGCCACCTTTTCACACAAAAATCGCATGAACCACGAAATGCTGCTCAGTCGACTGCGGCGTCCTTTGAGTTGTTGCTTGTCGTTTTTGATGGAGTTGATTTCGAACTCGGTGGGTTCTGCGGCATTGCCGTCTTTGCCCTTGCGAAGCGGAAACAACGCCCACCACTTTGCCGCCACTTCTTCGTCGGACCACCCAGCCACAACGTCCGGGCGACTGCATAGAATACAGTGAATGTGATTGCTCATCACACTATAGCCGAGAACTTCAACACCCATAACTCCGGCGAGAAATTCCAAACGCTGACGAATGAGTTCACGACGATGTTCGTAGTCGGTCCCCATCAGCGGATCCTGGCCACAAAGAAACGCTCGTCGCACACAGCGATTCACGCAATGCACCACCTGAACTTCACAATCCGCCAAAACATCCCGCCGATTTGCTCAAGGTATTTTCAATTCCTCAGATACAGTCGTTCAACAAACTAAATGCCCGCTTGACAACCCGCCGAAGATTCCAAAACATCCCCGTAAGGCCACAACACGGTTGGATGGCCCTATTTTAAAAAGATTGTGATGAGGCGTTGAGTGGCGAAACGGAATACAATCCGACACAATACAGAGCAGTATGCAGCAGCAGCAGGGAGATTATCGATGAGACTTTCCAGAAGAACGTTCTTACGTGGTAACGGTGCCATGCTGGCATTGCCATTTCTGCCTTCACTGGCCAAAGCCGCGCTGGATGTGCGTGCCAGCACTGGACCGGATAAAAAACTGGTCATCATGTACATGCCCAATGGCATCGTTCGGCGCTGTTTTTTTCCGGGCGAAGAAAATGCGGATCTGCCGGATTTCATCGGCGGGTTCAATGCCGATCAAACGAAGAACGAACGAAGGCGGCGAAACAAACATGGCTTCTATCCGCTCGAACTGACGTCCACGATGCAGCCGCTGGCGGACCACACCAACGATGTGACGTTGATTACGGGGCTGGATCGGACCTACAAAAACGGACAGGACGTGCATGCTCAGGGAGCATCCTGCTATCTGACCAGCCTGTCACCTGCACAGGCAACGGAGCAGGGCATCGCGCATCCGAACGGACGCAGTCTGGATCAGGTGATTGGCGATGTGGTAGGTCGCTCAACCATATTTAACACACTGGAAATCAGCTGCAACGGATTCACAGCACCGAAGGAACCCATCGAGTTTGACAATATTTCGTGGTACGGTCCCGGCAAGATTGCACCGTCCATTCGAGAGCCTCAGAAACTGTACGACCGACTGTTTCTGCGTGACAGTTATCGTCATCACATTGCTGACGTGACCGATCTGGTGCTGGCCGATGCCAACACACTGTCAAAGAAACTGGGCCGCGACGACCGGCATACCATGGGCGAATTTATGCAGATGATTCGTGACATTGAGTTACGAATTCAGAAAATGGATCAGCTGCTGTCCAATTTGGACGTGCAGATTCCCAAAAACGAAGTGCTGCCGCGCGGCGAGTATATCCGCCTGCAGATGGACCTGATGCTGCTGGCCTTTCAGATGGGCATCACCAACGTCTGCACTTTCATGCTGGGCCCGGAACGCTGGGACGCCACATTGATGTACGAAGGCGTCTTTGACCAACCAGTACAGCACCACAACATGACTCACAATCAGAAAGGTGACGGTTACAAAGACCTGCAGAAGATCGACATTTTTCACATGCAGCAATACGCGTACCTGATTCAGCGGATGAAGGACATCCGTGAATCTGACGGAAGCTGTATGCTGGACAACTCACTGATCGCTTACGGAGCCGGTCTGGGTGACGGAGCCACGCACCAATACTACGACTTACCGATGATTGTCGCCGGGCGAGCTCAGAATCAGATCAAGCAGGGCCGCTTCATCAAAATGGAAAGCGGCACGCTGAATTCCAACCTGTGGCTGACCATCGCGCAGCTGATGGGCCTCGAAATCGATGCCTATGCAGACAGCACGGGCGTCGTGTCCGATCTGTGGACCTGATCGCGGCGAATACAATTGCAACAGCGTGGGAGAAACCTGAATGATGGCCTGGAATTTTCTGAGTCATACCGTGTGCGTGCTGCTGGTTGTCGGCAGCAGAACGACTATTGCGTCGGCTGATGATTTCGAGCAGATTCTGAAACCGTTGTTCGCTCAGAAATGTGTAAAATGTCATGGCAGCGAAGATGTGAATGCGGACGTCCGCTTTGACAGCGTCATGTCTCAGACACACTTGCTGGAACAGCCGGAACTGATTCTGCGGACGCTGGAAGCCATCGACACCGGCGCGATGCCTCCGGATGGCGAAGAATCGCTGGATGAAACCACGCGTATGCAAACAGTCGTCGTGCTGAAAAGTATGTTGCAGGAAACCAGCCGTCACGCGCCTCAAACACGGGCCCCGCTGCGGCGGTTGAATCGACTGCAGTATAACAACACGGTGCACGATCTGTTTCAGCTGAATCGGGATGTGTTTGCACTGCCAGAAAAACTCATCACGCGGCACGACAACTATCTGCAGCGGCTGATCAAACAGCCAATACCCCGACAAATGCCGGAAAGCGTTGAGGTTGCCTCGCACGCATTGAATCCTCAGCCCGGCCTGCAGGACGTAAAGCCCTTTCCGAAAGATCTGCGAGCCGAACATGGTTTCGACAATCAGGCGAATCAGCTGACGCTCTCTCCGCTGCTGCTGGACGCGTTTCTGCGACTCAGCGTGTCTATCGTCGAAAGTCCTGACTTCAACGAACAGACCGTCGGCATCTGGAACGAATTCTTCAAAGCGCCTGCGGACAACACAGATCGCGACGCAGAGATCAGCAGCCGGCTGGCCCGCTTTCTGCGAATGGCATTTCGTGGCCCGGTCGATCAGGATACGCTGGATCGCTACTCGGCGTACGCTAACAGCAAACTGCAGCAGGGCCTGTCTTTTACGGACGCTATGAAAAAAGTGGCTTCGGCCGCGCTGTCGTCGCCCCTGTTTCTATATCGAAGACCGGCCACGGTCGACCATATTCACCAGCTGGAACTGGCGTCCCGGTTGTCTTATTTCCTGTGGGGCAGCAGCCCGGATGATGAACTGCTGGCGCTGGCCGAACGTGGCGAGTTATCGCGCCCGGATGTTCTGGAGCGAACCATCGTGCGAATGCTGGCAGACCCGAAGATCGAACGTTTTCTGGACACGTTTCCCACACAATGGATGCAGCTGGAAAACCTGCTGGCGGCGACTCCCGATCCCGGAATCAACAAATACTTCAGTTTCGATCAGAAAGCACCGGCCAGCCTGCAGATGGTGCTGGAACCGCTGCTGTTGTTTGACGCGGTGTTTGTGGAAGATCGCCCGATTGGCGAACTGATCGCTCCACCGTTTAGCTATCACAGTGACTTTCTGCAAACGTGGTACACCACCGACCTGCAACCACCCGCCGTCGATCCGCAGCAGATCAGCGACGACAACCAGCGCCATGAGCAGCAACGAAAAACGCTGCAGGCCACCATCAGTGCCACTCAGGCCCAGCGCACCGCACTGCTGGAACCTGTTCGCAAACGACTGCTGGAAGCCCGGCGCAATGAGATGCAAACAGCAGCCCCCGTGGACCTCAAGCCGTTTGCCGCATGGGAATTCCAGGACAATCTGACGGAATCGATTCGCGGGCTGGACCTGACCGCTCACGGCGAGATTACGTTTCGAGACGGAAGAATCATGCTGGATCAGGCGTACCTGCAGAGTCAGCCACTGCCAATTGATCTGAAGGCGAAGACTCTGGAAGTCTGGTGCCAGTTGGATAATCCCGATCAGCGTGGTGGCGGATTGATGGGAATTCAGGGACCGGGTGGGTTGTTCGATACGATTGTGATCGGCGAACGGCAGCAGCGACACTGGATTTCCGGCAGCAACGGGTTCAGCCGCACGGAAGATTTCCCCGAGTCCACGGCTGAGACAGTCACAGACGAAATTCTGCACCTGGCGATGGTTTATACAGAAGACGGTACCACGACGTTGTATCGCAATGGAACGATCTACGGAAAACCATTCCGCAAAGGGCAGGCCACCTTTCCTCAGGCACAGTCATCCGTCCTGTTTGGCCTGCGACATCTGCCAGCCGGAGGAAACCGGTTTCTGTCAGTCAGCATCGATCAGGCGCGGCTGTACGACCGTGCCCTGACGGCTGAAGAGGTGGCGGTTTCCGCCGGTGGGCATGGCTTATTCATTACAGACGCAGACCTAGCGGCCGCCCTGACGCCACAGCAGAAAGATCAGTTTGCAGCGATGAATTCCGCTCTGGCACAGGCCGAAACAGCATTAACACAGGTGCCAGCCAATCAAACCGTGGATGAAGTCCGGCAGACGGTGCAACGCAGCTTTGAGAACAATCTGAAGGCACAGTTGCGTTCGCGTACGTTTCGGCGTGTAGCGGCCAAAGATGCTCGCTACGGAGGCATCATCACCAATGCGGCGATGCTGAGCATGACGTCCGGGCCCAGGCGAACGCATCCGGTCGCTCGAGGAGTCTGGGTGATCGAAGTCATCTTCAACGACCCACCGGATCCGCCGCCCAACGACGTGCCGCCGCTTAATGAAGACTCGGCCGACAAAGATCTGACCATCCGGGAACAGTTTGCCGCTCACCGCGAAAACCCATCCTGCGCCGGGTGTCACACCAAGCTCGACCCACTGGGTTTTGCGCTCGAGAACTTTGATATCACTGGCCGGTGGCGCGATCAGTATGACAATGGCCGAACCGTCGATGCCAGCGGAACGCTGATGCGAAAACATGACTTCGGCGATGCTGTCAGCTTTAAACAGTCTCTGGTCCATGAAAACCGTCGCTTTGCCAAAGCGTTCATTGAACACCTGCTGAGATTCGCTCTGGCCAGGGAACTCGGTCCCGCGGACGTGCTGGCAGTGGACGAGATCATCAGCCGGACACAGGGTGACAACTTCCGCCTCAGCCAATTGATTCGGTCCGTGATCTTAAGTGAAAGTTTTCAGCAGACGAACTGAGAGACTTCATCGGCAAACACCCCGCCGTGACAACTCACGACCATATCAAACGTCCGGGGGGGAAATGTCCGGAAAGCACCGTCATCGTTTCTTCAGGAACACAACAGACTCCGCTAACCGTTCACACTGCCTCGCGAAGACAAATACGCCTGATCAACGCCTCTCATTGAGCAATCCACACGTTGCAAGGCATCAAAGCGGGTGGATTAACAAGCGTGCAGAGACTGGGGGAATGCACTGAACTTGCGAAGTGGGATAAGCGAATAGACAGGGCGCCGTCAGGAAGCCGCGTCAGGCACGGAAAACGGTTTTCTGCGGAGCAATGCTTCGCCAATGCGAAGTAAGTTACCAGAAGCTTTCTAACCTGCAGCAGATCCTACATATTAGTTTCAGGGTGGATGGCCCAATACACTGCCTCGGTCACTGACTTGTGGTTTCCGTCGGCTGTTCAATTTTTTCAGAATCCAGAAGTGTCTGCATACATTTCAACGACAAATTGAGAGAATGGAGGCCGGGCCAGCGGAGCGATGTTTCAACAACTACCAGACACCTGCCGGAACGGCGCTCCGCTGGGGCCGGCCGACCCTAAAAGCACGTTTCCTCAACGCACAACCTTTGAATACGAATTAGAATCGAACCATGCTGCCAGCCCGCCTGTATTCATCACTCCTTGTCGGAATCTGTATTGCCACCTTATCGAGCGTCGTTGCTGACGACTCGCCCAACCAGATTCAGCGGGAAAACGCACATGAAGGAGCTCGTGATTGGCAGCTCACGCGTGTGAAAGTGCTGAATGGTGGCTGTCGTTCGGCCAATGTCGAGGGGTATTGCTCAAAGCAAAGCGTTGCGGCTGGCGAATCGATCGACATCATGGTTTCGACCAATCCGGCGCGGGCGTTTAAGATCGAATTCTTTCGCACCGGCTACTACGGCGGTCGCGGTGCCAGGCTGATGAAGACAATCGAACGTGTCGAAGGAATAGCTCAGCAGGATCCAACTCCGGGCGAAAAGGATCTACATGAATGCCGCTGGAAAAAATCACTCTCGCTGACAATTCCCAATGACTGGCTGAGCGGTGTGTATCTGGGTCGCCTCACCACAATCCCGGAAGGTAACGAGCCGTATTGGCAAAGTTACGTCATCTTCATTGTGCGTGATGATCGCCCGGCAGATGTGCTGTTTCAGTGCTCCGACAATACATGGCAGGCGTACAACGTCTGGCCCAGCCACTATTCTGTCTACACGCATCCCAAAGGCGGTCAGGGTCCGTGGGCGGATGTCAGTTTCGATCGACCTTATGGCCGTGAAGCGCAATACGCTTCCGTTGTGAACGATCCGTTAACAGTGGGTGCCGGCGAATTCATTCCGTACGAATTTCCGATGACATTCTGGCTGGAACAAAACGGCTACGATGTCAGTTACGTCTCCAACAGCGATATGCTCAAGCCAGATCGAGGCCTCAAGTGCAAAACGTTTGTCAGCATTGGGCACGACGAGTACTGGGATCGCCGACAATTTGACAGCGTGACAAAGATGCGGGACGAAGGCGTCAATTTGCTATTCCTGTCTGGCAACAGCGTATGCTGGGTCACACCGCTGCGAGCTTCCTCCGACGGACAACCAAACCGTATCTTCTTTCGCGGTGGTCCTTACGGCGCTGATAATGATTATGCGGTTGCCCGTGAAAGGGACAATGGGCCGTTTCCGTTTCGCGGCCCCGATGAAGGTTTGCTGATGGGGGCTCGCAATGTCGAACCTGTCAACGGCGGCGGGGACTGGACGGCCACCAAAGTCAATCATTGGATGTTTAACAAGACCGGCATGAAGAACGGTGATTCAATTCCAGGGCTGATCGGCTGGGAGTACCACGGTTCGCCGGCAGACATCCCGGGGATTGAAGTCGTTGGCAGTGGCACAGCATGGCAAGGCGGCGTGAATCCACAGCAATGGACAGCCACAATTTATCCCGGCCCGAAAGATAATTTCGTATTCAATGCCGCCACCATCTGGTGGGCTCAGGCACTTGGAGATCCACCGGGCCACACTTTGCCGTGGTCACATCACAGTCGACCACACGGACCGGACGAACGAGTCCAGCAGATCACCCACAATCTGCTGCAGCGGGCAATTGGAAAATAGCTGTCTGGCCAGACACTGAGGACTAAGCACTCGTGCAGGAGTCGAGATCCCAGTGCAGATCCCAGGGCCATCCACCCTGAGAACGACAAATGCATCGCACTTCAGGCGCGGGGGATTGAAGAACTTGCAGCAATGACACAAGGCGGGGGAATGGCCCGTGTTTTTTGCTTGCCGCGCCCCGTGACGGAGGGAACTCGCTTGCTGGAAACAGCGTCGACGGGGTTGGAGACTGCGTTGTGTGCGGTTCGACTTCGCCGAAAATCCCTTCCGACAGAAAGGACCTACTGTCCGCCAACGCCAGATCGATGACGTCGTGGCTGAAGTGGTGGTGGTGACGACTCGTCGATGAGCGCCGGAATCCGATTTAGCTTCGATGTCGAGGCAGGCCTGAATGTCGGTGCCCCTGAATGTCCGTCACAAGTGCTTCGCCCGGCAGCCCCAGTTCCGGTAGATGCACTGCACGTTGATCTCAATCACCTGCAGCCACGGATCCGGAAACGGCATGGTATCCAACCGCTACAGTATTGAGTACTCTTTCCGCCTTTAAGGTTGCCGCAACTTTGTGGTGCCTTTTCCTGCCCCATGAAGCCATCGCTGACGGTTTCAGGTTTTACTCAAATCAGTGTTTCAGGAATCGTATGTCGTCCGTTCAGGAATCCAACTTCACCAACCCGGCTCAGCAGGTCTGCGATCTGCTGCTGAATCAGCGTACCAGTGGCGGTTGGTGGGCAGGCGAGCTTTCGACGTCGGCTTTGTCGACCGCGACGGCCGTTATGGCCTTAACCTTGGCCAGCGAAAGTGGCCCGAATGCAGACCAACGTGCGAAGTATCAGCAACTGGCCGCGGGTGGTCTGCGGTGGCTCGTCCATCATCAAAACGAAGATGGAGGTTGGGGAGACACGGTTCTAAGCGTCAGCAATATTTCCACGACGATGCTGGCCAATGCTGTGTTTCACCGAACGGGCACGCGAGAACAATATGCCGAAACAGTCATCGCGTCTGAAAGGTACATCGATCTGGCGGGAGGAGTCGACGCGGTCATTCGCCGTTACGGCAAAGACCATACGTTTTCTGTGCCCATTCTGACTCATTGTGCTCTGGCAGGAACGATCCGTTGGCAGCGAGTGATGCCGTTGCCGTTTGAACTTTCGTGCGTCCCAGCAAAGTTTTATGCCGCCGTGAAAATGCCGGTCGTCAGCTATGCGTTGCCTGCATTAATTGCGATCGGGCAGGTAGTGTTCAAACATCAGGGGCACTGGAATCCGCTGGTGCGGTTAATTCGCCGGAAGTCGATCAAGCGTTCGTTGAAAGTGCTGGAATCCATTCAGCCGGAACATGGCGGTTTCCTGGAAGCCACTCCGCTAACAAGTTTTGTTTGCATGAGCCTGTTGGGATGTGAACTTCACGAACATCCCGTTACGAAACGCTGCCTGGAATTTATCGTGGCTTCTGTGCGAGCCGACGGAAGTTGGCCCATCGACACGAATCTAACAACGTGGGTCACAACGTTAAGCGTGAACGCGTTGGCGGCGACGACTCAACCAGGCATTCCGGTGACTGGCGGAAGCAGCGTTGACAAAAATCACATTGCACACGGCGTTTCGGCAAACGGTGGCATTGAAGAATTTCTGTGCGACGATGAGCGAGACAACATACGTCGCTGGTTGCTTGATCAGCAGTACAAGACCATTCATCCGTATACAAATTCGCCACCAGGAGGATGGTCGTGGACGGATTTGCCGGGGGGAGTTCCCGACGCCGACGACACTCCGGGGGCGATGTTGGCATTGATGAATCTGCGGCCGCTCGGCGAAACGTATTTGCCAGCGGAAGTTTCGGCTCTGGAAAATTCGGCCGGTTGGCTGCTGAATCTGCAAAACCGCGATGGCGGCTGGCCGACGTTTTGTCGAGGCTGGGGAACTTTGCCATTCGACCGCAGCAGCAACGATTTAACGGCTCACGTCATTCGAGCCTTCGCGATGCTGATTCACCGAGTGCCAGGCGTTGCGACAAAAATCGTAGATCGCTGCAATTCCGGCATCGCCAGTGGCATCCGGTTTCTGCAGAAAACACAGGCGGCAGACGGTAGCTGGTTGCCGCTTTGGTTTGGTAACCAATATAACGAAAACGACGAGAATCCTCTGTACGGTACCGCAAAAGTGGTTTTGGCGCTGCGAGACAGCGGTTTCGAAGATTCTCAACTCACCGTTCGCGGAATTCAGTGGCTGGTGCAAAACCAAAACGACGACGGCGGCTGGTCTGGGCGAAAAGGGCTGCAAAGTTCGACTGAAGAAACGGCTCTGGCTGTGGAAGCTTTGGCAGGTCTCGCAGCTCATGATGTGAACGTTGCGACCGGCGCGAAATGGCTGGAAGCTCAATTGCAGCAAGGAACGGTCGCGGATCCGACGCCAATCGGTTTCTATTTCGCGAAACTATGGTATTTTGAGCGTTTGTACCCCATCATATTTGCGACCGCCGCACTTCGCCGGTGTTCGCAGTTAAAAGAAATCGGCAGATCGCCAAAGGACGTTTAAATCCCTGGCATTTTCCGGTGTTGGCGGCACTTCCCGACGTCTGTGGGGTTATGCTGCGAAAACCGGTGACGTTTAGGCTCTCCGCCAATTTCTTCCCGCCAAACGATTGCTCTGTTGGAGTCTCCTGTGTCGACAGTTCCTGTTTCAGAAACGGCGCCAGCCAAGACTAACCTGAAATCCAGCCACGAGGCGGATTTTGATGACGACCCCGCGCCCGTCAGAAAAAAGGGCAAACGCCGCAGTACCAGCCATCTGAAAGCAGTACCGGAAACTCTGGAACAACGTGAAACGTTCAAAAAGGCGGCCGAACAGTACGCTTTGGGGTTGGATAAGTCGCGAGCATTCAACAAGAACGAGCTGGAAAAGCACGCTCGAATTCTGCTCGACCAAATGCAGTTGCCTGAGAAATTTCTCGGTTTCTCCATGGTGATGATTGGTAACTTTTTCTGGAAGCAGCAGTTTCTGGCGATCCCCTTCCATCGCCGGATGTTGCTGCTGCCTCACTGCCTGAAGCACGCTGAAGGATGTCCCGCTGAATATTCTGAGTTTGGGCTGGACTGCGAACGCTGTGGTGCATGTTCGATTGCCGACTACAAAGTTCGAGCCGAACAGCTGGGCTACAAAGTTTTGGTGGCGGAAGGTTCGCCCGTTGTCTTGAAGATTATTGTTTCCGGCTATATCGACGGCATTCTGGGCGTCGCGTGTTTGAACGTTCTGGAAAAAGCCATCGACAAGATTTTGATTGCCGGGGTTCCGTCGTACGCGGTTCCGCTGCATTCCGGAGACTGCATGAACACCACTCTGGATGAAGCCTGGGTGTGGGATGTTCTGGATAAATACGAGCCACTTCCGGAAAAGCCGACGGCCAGCTATGTGCCGCTGATGCGAGCGTCCAACAAGATCTTCGATCAGGATTTCGAACGCCTGCTGCCTCGCGTTCGCACCAAAGATGGTGCGAAGCAAAACAGCCCGGTCGCCTTTACGGAATCGATTTCTTACGACTGGCTGGCAAACGGCGGTCGACGTTTTCGCCCCTTCATTACTCTGGCAGCGTGGCACGCCGCGTCCGGCAGCGACATGCTGACGGCAGGTGACGAAACACCTGAAATTCCGGATGGTGTGGCCAGAGTCGCTATGGCCATCGAAGCATTCCATAAAGCGTCTTTGGTTCACGACGATATTCAGGACAACGACCAGTTTCGCTACGGCAAAGAAACTCTGCATCGTGAATACGGCACAGGTCAGGCAATTAACATCGGCGACCACTTAATCGGGCTCGGCTACCGCTTGATCCTCGGCAGCCGTGATCTGGATCCGGCCGTCGCCGTCGATGTTTCCGATCGCATGTCAATCGCCCATATTCGATTGTGCGATGGGCAGGGTGCGGAAATGTCGTGGCAGCAATCTCCCGACTGGAACATCACTCCACTGGACGCGCTGCAGATTTATTCTCTGAAAACATCGCCGGCTTTCGAAGCCGCTTTGTACGCGGGCCTGAGAATGGCGGGCCACAAGCTGGCTTCCAGCGATATGGTTTCCAACTTCTGCAGACACGTCGGCGTCGCGTTTCAGATTCTAAACGACCTGAAAGACTGGCAGGGCGATCGAGACAACAAGATGATCAGCGGGCAGGACGCCTTAGCCCTGCGTCCCACCTTGCTGCTGGCTTTAGCATTGAAAGATGCGGACGAAGAACAGCGAGCAACCTTGCAGAAAATTCTGTGCGGAGAATTCACGGAGCTGTCGGAAGAAGCTCGAATTGACAAGATGCGAGCCATCTTTGACAGCTGCGGCGTGTTTGAAAAAGCAGAAACACTGGTTGAACGATCTCAGGAACGAGCTGAAGCGATTGTCGAAGAGATCGACGACGATCGCATTCAATCGCTGTTGCAGTTCTTTGTCGAAACCGTGCTGGCTCGCGACGAAGGCCCAACTCCTGCCGAGCATCTGGACGGAACCAGAGACGCTCCCCAACAAACGTCACAACCTGTGTTCGTACCACTAAGTCTTGGCCGTGCCTGACCGCAACGCCGCAGAAAATGGCTGATTCCACGCAGTCAGGCCCGCTGGATTGTTTTTTGATAACAGATACCCCAACAAGGGCTTCGCCCTTGACCTGGTGGCGTGGTTGGCTGGAAGACATGGGACGTTCGAATCGCCGAGCCGCTCCGTTGTCGCTACCACCAACACGCGCATCTTTTTGAGTCAGACTCTAACGAGGCTGTGCCTCAGACCATTTGAGCTGACGCTCAGAAACGCGACTACGTCGCTCTGAAAACTTGACTCAATGTGAACAAGTTCGCTGCTTTAAGAAGTCTAACTCACAAACCAATCGTTGGCGCGTCACAATTGGGATACTCGTTGCGGGCGTTACATGATTCTGATTAATCCAGTGATGAAGCCTGTGCGAGAAACGCTGTTCTGACCTAGGTTTTCACCGTCCGTAAATACGCGCGAAGGTGAACACTGTGAACAAAAATCAGACAAGCAGCCTGCTGCAGGTTTCCGACTTCCAGAAGGCTTATGAAGGCGTTCCGGCTGTCAAAGGCATTAACTTTCAGGTGGACGCAGGCCAGATACTGGGAGTCATCGGCCCCAATGGTGCCGGCAAAACCACCACAATGCGAGCTCTGTCCGCATTGATTTCGCCGACTGCCGGAGCGCTGCATGTTGCGGGATTCGATGTCGAAAAATCGCCGGTGGATGTGAAACGACGCCTGGCCTATGTGCCGGACGATCCCAAATTGTTTCCCCACCTGACCGTCGAAGAACATCTGGCCTTCACTGCCGCCGCATTCCGTGTGAACGACGCCGATTCAAAGGCCGTTGCGTTGCTGGAAGATTTCGAACTGGCCGAAAAACGCAAAGTGGCAGCCAAGGATCTGTCTCGAGGCATGCGACAGAAACTCGCCATTTGCTGCGCCTACCTGTACGACCCAGCCGCATTGCTGTTTGACGAACCGTTAACCGGGCTGGATCCAATGGGTATTCGCATGTTGAAACAGTCGATCGTCGATCGTGCCGCAAACGGAGCGGCCGTGATGGTAAGTTCACATCTTTTGGCGATGGTTGAAGATATTTGCACTCATATCCTGTTGATCAGTAAAGGAGAGCAACAATTCTTCGGAACCGTCGCGGAACTGAAGACACAGTTCTCCCAGCAAGGTCAGGCCGCAACTCTGGAACAGATCTTCTTTATGGCGACCGACAAACAGGCAAGCAACGCGAAAGAACACGCATTGGTTTAGTCACCTGCAGTGGGTGGCACATAACAATTCACTTCCAACATCCCATCGCGTGCGTGCCCATGGCACAGGCTTTCCCGCCACACACTGAAGATCTCAGAAACGCAAACCCAGAGTCAGCCGCTTTTGCACAGGGCTCACGCAAATCAGCTCATAAGTAGACAACCATGAACGCCGCAATCATATCACTTCTGAAGGCCCACTTCGCTGCAAGGATGCGACGAATTGCGAAAGGCTTCTCTTCACCGCGGCGAATCCTGCTGTCTGTGATGGTCGTTGTGCTGGCCTTTGTCTGGATTGGACAAACTTTGGCCAGCATGTTGCTGCGAGAATCGTTTGATCCATTCGCGTTTCGGCAATGGGTTTCACTTCCCTTGATGATGTATTTTGGCTGGCACATTGTTCGAGTTGCCTGGCAACGGCCCGTTGAACCCATTGAATGGTCTCCTGAAGAAGAAGCCCTTATTGTGGGTGGCCCGTTTCATCGTTATGAAGTACTGTTATATCGTTTTGCGGTAATTCTTACAGCAACTTTGCCCAAGGTGGTAATGACAACTTTGGTGCTCTGGCCAGATCTGTCATGGAGCGGCCCGATTGGCCTGATGCTCGCTTTGACATTTCTTGAACTGTTTCGCCTGGTAATGGATCTTGCGACAAACTGCCTGTCGAAACGACAGTATTGGGGCTTCCGTATCGCATTAGTTGGCAGTGTTGTTTGGGCGACGCTGTTCGCTTACCAATACGGCTGTCGCTTTGCCCACAGCGTTGGCATCAATAGTTCACACGGATTGCTGACGCAGGGACATACGATTCTTTCAGCGGTCCGCAACAGTCCGGTCGTTGTATTCGCCGAAACTCCGTTCCTGATGGCGGCAGACGTGGTTACAGGTCAGGGCGGACCAACCTGGTTGCTGGTGAAAATTTCCGGACTCTGCGTTTTGCTGTTTGGACAGGCGTGGCTGATCCTGCGACTCGACCAACGCTTATTGGCGATGGCCAGACAACCCGAACGAAGTTTGTGGAAAGCCGGGCATCGTAGCGACCTGAAGCGACTTGTGGTTTTGAGTTCCAATCGACTTCCGTTTGTCCCGAAGTTGGGTTCATTAGGCCCTTTGATCTGGCGGCAGTCCAAGCGAGCCAAACGTTATGCTGGCGGACTGCTGGTATCCATGGGAATTCCCGCGATGCTGGCATCTGTGCCTTTGTTTTCCGTTCCTCATCCAGAAGTTGCATTTGTAGTTGTCGTTTGTGGGGTGCTGTTCTACACGTTTGTACTATTGCCCGAAGCGATTAAATTCGACTTCCGCCTGGATTCTGACCATCTTTGCCAGTTGAAAATGTTGCCGATGACTTCTGCGAAAGTCGTGTTGGGACAGCTGGCAACTCCCGTAGTGTTGGCCTGTATGTTTCAGTTTGCCATGATACTGTTTGCGGGACTGTTTCGAGGCGTCTCGCCGGTGCTGATGCTGGGCGCGATGGCCGTTACGCTTCCACTAACGGTTGTCTTTGTGGCGCTCGACAACCTGGTATTTTTGTTGTATCCACACCGACCGACTCAGGAAGGCTTTGAAGCATTTCTGCGAACGATTTTGAAGTTCACCGGAAAGTCGCTGCTGTTGGTTTTAGCTGGCGCGTTTCTCGTGCTGTGGGCTCCCATCGCCGCCTCCATGGCCGCGCGGACCAACTTTGCCGTCACCACAGGATTCGTATTCTACAGCGGGCTGTGTCTGGGAATCGCTGCATTGGCGGTTGTGTCAGTTCGCTGCGTCATCACGGCTTACGAGCGATTCGACGTGTCGCTGGATTCCGTCTGATTTCGTTTCGGGACCAGAATCCTTGCGTGCCGTCGCAGCTTAACTTTGTCGCAGTGGTTTCTGTGACATCGCGGAGGTAAGCGCTCTTTTGTCACAGCGTCGAAAAAGATTTCGCCAGCGCGGTGGCGACATGGTTATCCCAATGCCGTTGCCAGCTGTTCGAAGTGAAGTACGGCAGCGGCGGAAAATTCGGGATCGTTAATGTGAAACGGCAGCCGAATGACTCGTCTCGATTCACTCTGCACGACACGGGCTTCCAACTCGCTGAACAACACCGCATTCGCCTGCTGATCTTCAAACGGCTCACCAGCATTATCCAACATTGACACTCCCTTTTCCGGAAGCAACATCGTGAAAGCCGAGGTGGACTGATTTAACTTGCCCGCCATCCATCGTGCGATCTGCCGGTTTTCTTCAACGTTCGTTCGCATCAATGTGATTTGATCGTTGTGAACATGCAACCTGCGTTCAGCAAACTGTGGTGGCACGCTGGCCAATGCGCCGAAGTTGACCATATCAACGGCCCCAACGCTAAGCACTAACGGAATCCGGGCCTGCAACAATCGGTCAAAGCGTTCAGTACCTGCAGGAAAAATGCCTCCCACAATCTCGTCGGCCACTTCTGTTGTGGTGATATCCAATACGCCTTGAATCAGCTGAGATTCCACCAGCTGTTCCATGGCTCGCCCACCAGCACCGGTGGCGTGAAACACAAGGCAGTCATATCCTTTCGCTTCCAGCGATTCGCGAATGGCAGTAACACACGGCGTCGTTACTCCAAACATGGTCATGCCCAGAGCAGGCCGAGACTCAGCCGCTTCTGGAGCTCTGGCCACCATTCCAGCCACCGCATGAGCTGCGTTGCCAAGCACGATTCTGGAAACGACATTCAAACCGGCAACGTCCACCACTGAGTACATCATGGTGATGTCCGAACAATCAACGTAGCCCGACGTGTTTCCACTGGCAACAGTAGAAACCATAAGTTTCGGCAAACCAATCGGCAAAGCTCGCATGGCCTTTGTGATGAGCGCCGTTCCGCCGCTGCCTCCGATTCCGATGACACCGGCAACAGTCCCTCGTTGGTATTCGGTCAGCAGAAAACGTTTCAACGCGTCCCCCATGACTGCAATTGAGGCACCTCGATCAGCGGTTTCCGGCAACGGAGTTTCTCCCAAGACCACGTCCCGCGAAACATCTGCCAACATCGCTTCGCCATTGCGGAGCAGCAGAGACGTACTGACATCAACAACCTTCACACTTGCGCCGGCTGACTTCAGACAGGTCGCCACATAGGCAATTTCTTCCGCCTTGGTGTCCATTGTCGCAATAGCATAAACATAAGTTTTCACTGCAGAATTCCTTAACAAGGGCTTCGTCCTTGCCCCCGTGGCGTGGATCGCGGCACAACCTGGAACGTTCAAGACGCCGAGCCGCTCCGTTGTCGCTACGAAAATCATGCACGCGTCGCCGACAACACCGGCCCTGTGTCCAAACTCTTATGGACACACAACAATCAAATGGCGATTTGCGTTGTCGTAGTATTAAACAATGCTAATTGCCAAGCCATTTCACCAGATGCAGCAGTTCGTCTTCTGACAACAGCTTATTCACATTGGCTGGCATGAGCGATAGGTTCGATTGCTTCCGATCTTCGATTTCGTCAACAGCTACGGATTGCGACTTACCCTCGGCGTTGATTAGCGTAATTGTGGTTCCATCCGGTGATTCTCTCACAAGTCCATTCAACACGCGGCCATCCGTCAGCTGCAAAATTGTTGTTCGAAAAGCGACATCTACGTTGCGGTTGGGATGTAGAATGTCTTCCAGCAGCCGCGTCGTTCCTCGAGTACCAATGCCATCCAGTTGAGGCCCTGCATTGCCTCCAGTGCCAGCTCGGCGATGACACGCAAGACAGTTTTTCGTGAAGACGGCTTTGCCGGTTTCGTCATCTCCTTCACCCAGCCTCAGCCGCTTGACAACGTTGGCAACTAACACATCGGTGTTGTCGGATTCCGGCGGTAAATCTGCCTTCAACAATGTCACAGCGTCGGCGTATTGCTGACCGTATGCGGACAGCTGCTGGGCAACTCGTTCATCAAGCAGCACGTGAGCTGACGGCGTACCAACTTCAATGGCGGACAGCAGCAGTTCCGCTCCTTCCGGCGATTCCGCCAAAGCCCGTACAAGCTGCGTTCGGCCTTCGCCTTCCAAAATCCCAAACAGTTTGACCAGCAATTGCAGTTCTTCACTACGTTCTGTTTTGGGCTCGTCGGACTGGTCCTGCGCAGAGCTCTGCTGACCTGCGTTGACGCAGAACTCAGAAATACTCGCGTCTACCATTCGCGGCGTTGTTCCAACTTTCATCAGCTCGGTAGCCGCAAGTACGCCAGTGCGGTTGTGGTGTAGTAACAGACACTTCGCCGCAGCGGCTCGCACATGGCCGCCCAACTGCAACGCCTGAACCAGTTCAGCCATTCTGGAAACGTTAGCCTCAGAAAGATCTGTTCCCACCTGTTGCTGACGATAAAGAATTTGAACTGCAGCCAGCAATTGAGCGGTCGTTCCGTCCGGGTCGAATTCCGTTACCGAAACAACTCGCGGAGCCAAGCTGCCGACAGCGATCCATGCGTACGATGGCAGTTCGATACCGTCAATCACTTCGATGTACGCTCGACGACCGGCCTTGCCTTTGTATTCCCAGTCGTAGGTGGTCGCAACGTCGTTGCGTGGAGCCAATGATGAGCTGATTTCTTCGCCCGTTAAGAAATCACGCAGCACAACTCGGTTGTCTGGCAAGGCTGCATTTTGCGGTAATCCCAAATGACCGCAAACCTGAATATTTAAAGAAAACGGCAGCACAAAAGCTCGTGAACGCAGAATGCCGACGGCTTTCTCGCCGGCTGGCAAGCTGCTGATAAACGGAACCTTTTCCCTGGCGTCAGCGGATGCGAAACGAGGTTCTGTCGCCCAGTTCAGCAATGGCTTAGTCTGATACGAATACGTTCCCCAGGAAAGATCATCGATATCGAACGACTGCAGAATCTGCTCGGACAACGAATCGCTCCATTGGCGGAACTCAGCAGGAGGCTCAACTTTGCGACGCAGATACCCGTCTGACAATGACGTCCATATCAGTGTCTGCAACCGGTGTTGTTTCGGATCAAGCTGTTTAGCGATCTGCACAAGCTGCAACGCGGATGGCCCGGTAGCGTGCTGTGCGGCGAATATAATGATCGATTCCATTTGCTGCTGCGGCAGGCTGTCCGATTCAATCAGCGTGACAGCCAATTCGGCGGCGGCTTCTGTGTTCACTGCGGGAACTACGTCTGCCAACACCAGACATGCCACAGGTGGTGGAGACGACTTCGCGAACCATTCTGCAACCGCAGCATCCCGCAGTTGATTACGCAACGCAATCTTTAAGGCGTGTCGCAAGTGCACATCGTCTGCCGGACAAACGGCCATTGCGTTAACAACTTCCTTCGCCACATCAACCGATGGATGCCGACCAGCAGCATCAGCGGCCGCTCGTTCAACCAGCGGAAGCGGATCGCGCAAACCAGCGCGGATCAGCGATTCGACAGTCGACGTCAACGCGACTTCAGAACAAACCTTCATCGCGTGAATCCGAACACGTTCGTTCCCGTGTTCAAAGACACGGTTCAGCATCGCGTCATCCAACGCGTTTAGCCGTTGCAGTATCCACAACAGCTGAGGCACGTTGGTCTCGTTTTTCGGTTCGTCTCCCAGTTCAAGAATCTGCTGCAACCGGGCTGATACTTCGGCTACGGCTTCTGAACCGATTCGATCCACAATCTGGTCGGCGGCCAGTTGGCGGATGTTTTTGTTTCCGCTGTTAAGAGCGTCCAACAGGTTCGGCAGGTCAGCTATTCTCAACTGCCCCGACGCGGCGGCTTCGTCTTTCTGGCCAGACTCGCCAACGTACGACACTTTCCAGATTCGTCCTCGCTCACGATCTCGCCCCGGATGATCCAACGGAACTTCGTAGTGGCCGATAATGCGATTGTAAAAATCGGCAACAAACACAGCTCCGTCGGGCCCAACCTGAATATCTACGGGGCGAAACCAGGGGTCTTCTGAGATCAGAAAATCGGCCTCTTCCTGCATTCGAATGGAGGCACCATTGCGAACGATGGTGTTCCGGTGAACGCGACCTGTCATCACGTTGCCGACAAACAGGCTCTCGCGGTATTCTGGCGGAAACATCGAACCCTGATATTGACAGATGGCGTCGATCGCAGTGGAACCGTGCAGGTGATCCATTACGTCTGGCACGTATCCCAGCCCATCGTCTGGCTTGCCAAAGCTGTCGTAGTAACCGTCTCTTATCAGCAGCGTCACCGGCTTTGTGTGGCAGTCTGAAGTGAAGATGTCACCGTTGGCGTCAATCGTCATGCCGAAGGGGTTGACCTGTCCGTGAGTGAAGTGTTCGATGGACGAACCGTCCAGCCGAATGCGATATGTATTACCGCTGTTCATGGTCACCTGGCGACCATCAGTGCCAGCCACTCGAGATTGATTATTAAAACCATGACAACAATATAACCAACCGTCGAACCCACGTCGAAACGCATTGTTCATGCCATGTGTATCTCGCGACGTGTCAAAAGGACCGTACAGAACTTCCCGAGTATCGCACTTGCCATCTGCATCGGTGTCTCGCAGAAACAGGATGTTGGGAATACTGAAAACGACAACTCCGTCTTTGTAGGGATACAATCCGATGGGGATATTCAAGTCGTCAGCGAACACCGTTACTTTGTCCGCATTGCCATCGCTGTTTGTGTCTTCCAGAATGCGAATGCTGTCGCGGCCTGCACCTTCTTTGGCGGGATACGGATATTCGTTGGAACCCGTCACCCACAGACGACCATCTGCGTCGAAGGCCATGTTCAATGGTTTCTGAAGCTGCGGCTCGCTGGCAAACAAGGTTACCTTAAAACCGGGTGGCACTTTTAATGCGGCTGTTTCCTGCTCCGGAGTCAGCGGCTCTGTTGTTCTTACCTGAGAACGAAAGACGTCTTCGTCAGCGGAAGCATCCTGAGCAACTGCGCTAACACAGAAGCCCACAAACAAGAACACAAGAACCAGCGTTTCGCGGCCACGTGCGCTGAACGCTGCAGACGAAAGCGATTGAATGATGTTGAACACGATCGATTCCCACTCTAACAAGAGCATGGCCCTTGACCCAAAGTCGAGCTAACGCTCGGAAACGCTCCGTTGTCGCTCTGAAAGCCTGACTCAATATGCAAAAGTTCGCTGAAACAAAAAGCGTGAATCGTCAGACGAATGAAATTCACCGCGAGACCAGATCCTGTCGCAGGCGAATCTGAAGTCGAAGCCAGGATGGCTTTGAAAACCGACAACGACAACACGTTTAAATATCAGTATACGATGACGGCTGCAACGCATGGCGACATGCATCTGCCAACAGTAATACCCTGCCGATCCACAAAACTCGCTGGCGAGTCGTTTTGGGAAAGCCGGGCTGAGACTGCAGGCAACAGCGAAAAACTCAGCAAAATCATGCCTCCATTGCCCAACTGGCAGTTCAATTTGACTCAAATTTCCAGCATGTTGCATGCTATTTGTCTTTGTCAAGGCCGGAGATTGTTTCAGCAGTACGGATTGGTATTATTGCAGGAATAGTTTTTTTCGGTGGAGACATTGCGTTCATGTATCCGGTCGCACGGGAACTTCCCGAAGACATACAGCTGCGTCTTTCGCGGCTGGCAGCTCAAATGGGAGTCGGCGAGGATGACTTGCTGCTGTCGTTTGTTTCTGATGCGCTGGAAGAAACGGAAGCCATTCGGCTGCCACGAAAACAGACCGATCACCGTTCGCTGTTTCCCGATGACGAACCGACGCACGACGCGCCCATGAATTCTGCCGAAACAAGTTTGCCATTTTCATTCATCGACCTGTTTTCAGGCGTGGGTGGCCTACGACTCGGCCTGGAAGCCGTCGGCGGACGTTGCGTGTTTTCCTGTGAAAAAGACAAGTACGCACAAAAAACCTATCAACACTGGTTCGGCGAAAATCCGGCTGGCGATGTGATGGAGTTGACTCAATCCGGCAGCGTTCCCGATCACGACCTGCTGGCGGCTGGATTTCCGTGTCAGCCATTTTCAATCGCCGGCGTGTCCAAGAAGAACAGTCTGGGCCGAGCTCACGGCTTTAAAGACAGAACTCAGGGTACTCTGTTCTTTCATCTGGCGGATATTATCGACCGCAAGCAGCCACCCACGTTGCTTTTGGAGAACGTAAAGAACCTGAAGTCACACGACAAGGGACAAACCTGGGCCACAATCCAGGGAACTCTGCAGGAACTTGGCTACTGCGTGTTCGACAAAATCATTGACGCGGCCGACTATGTCCCGCAACATCGCGAACGAATCTTTATCGTTGGGTTCCGCAAGGATGTCTTTGGCGAAAATCCGGCGTTTAGCTTCCCGGCAACTCCCGACGGACCGCGACCAAAACTGCAGCAGATTCTTGAATCAAACGTCGATCCAAAATACACGCTTTCCGACAAGCTGTGGAACTACCTGCAGGACTATGCCGAGAAACATCGCAAACGCGGCAACGGCTTCGGCTGCAGCGTCGCCAAACTGAACGGCACGACTCGCACGTTAAGCGCTCGATACCACAAAGACGGATCAGAAATTCTGATTCCACAACGCCCCGGGCAAAATCCTCGTCGCCTAACGCCGCGAGAAGCGGGGCGGCTGATGGGCTTTCCTGAAGAATACCTGTCGGCAGAAAAGACTATCGTGTCCGACACTCAGGCGTATCGTCAGTTCGGCAATGCTGTGGTACCAACGGTGATAACCGCCGTAGCACGCCAGATTGTGAGCGTCATGCGAGAAGCCGTCGTTTCGAAATCGACGAACGGCTGTATTCTGAAGTCAAAGAAACAACGTCGAGTCAAACCGGAACTGGTGACTCAGGAATTGGCAAAACGAAAACCGCGTTAGTCTTCGCTGGAATAAAGCTTTGAACACGCTGAACCCGATTGCCCCCCTCGCGTTGTTCGCACAAGACGTTCAAAGCTGAGCCACCAGAAACAGGTCGCTCTTCCTGCGCGGCTTATCACGGCAGAGGGCGACGGCCACTTGGGCCATGCAGGCTTTTCAGAGTGCGAACCGTTTCTATGCCAAAATCGCGTTAACAACTTCGCCATGAACATCCGTTAAGCGGAAGTTGCGGCCCTGATAGCGGTAGGTGAGTCGTTCGTGATCGATGCCCATCAGATGCAGGATTGTGGCGTGTAGATCGTGGACATGCACCGGATTGCTGACAATGTTGTAACTGAAGTCGTCCGTTTCTCCGTAGCTGATTCCCGGTTTGATTCCGCCTCCTGCCATCCAGATGGAAAAACAGCGAGGATGATGGTCGCGACCATAATTATCTTTGGTTAGCGTCCCCTGGCAATACGCGGTTCGCCCGAATTCGCCACCCCACACAACCAGCGTGTCGTCCAGCATTCCACGTTGCTTCAGATCTTTCACCAACGCCGCAGACGGTTGATCGGCGTCTTTGCATTGCCCGGGCAGTTGCTTTGGAAGACTTGCGTGCTGGTCCCAACCCATGTGAAATGTCTGCACAAATCGGACACCTCGTTCCAGCATTCGCCGGGACAGCAGGGCGTTGTAGGCGTAACTGCCGCGTTTGTGAACTTCGGGACCGTACATCTCCAGAATGTGCTTCGGTTCGTCGCTGAAATCGGTAAGTTCCGGTACCGATGTCTGCATGCGAAACGCTAATTCGTATTGCGAAATGCGAGTGTCAATTTCAGGATCGTTGTAGACAGCTTTATTCAGCTGGTTCATGTGATTGATGTCGTCCAGCATCGAACGTCTCAAGGCACTATCGACGCCTTTGGGATTCGACAGATACAACACTGGATCCCCCTGACCTCGAAACTTGACTCCCGAATACACGGTTGGCAAGAATCCGCTGCCCCACAGTCGATCATACAACGGCTGACAGCTTGGCCGACCGGAACCGCGAGAACTCAGAGCTACATACGTCGGCAGATTTTCATTCAGGCTTCCCAGACCGTACGAGGCCCACGAACCAATGCTGGGGCGGCCTGCAATTTGTGAACCGGTTTGGAAGAAGGTCATGGCCGGATCGTGGTTGATGGCCTCCGTGTACATTGACTTAATAAAACACAAGTCGTCAGCAACACCTGCCGTGTGGGGCAATAACTCGCTAAGCCATGCTCCTGAATTTCCGTGCTGTTGAAACTGAAACGTTGATGGAGCAATCGGGAAACGCGTTTGCCCGCTGCTCATGGTGGTTAGTCTTTGCCCGTTACGAACGTCTTCCGGCAGGTCTTTATTGAAGTAGTCCTGCATTAGTGGCTTGGGGTCAAACAGATCCTGCTGAGCGGGAGCTCCCGATTGAAACATGTAGACAACACGCTTGGCTTTCACTTCGTGGTTTGGGAAACCTGTGCCACCATTCGGCGACGCAGCTCTGGCGGAATTCAGCAGCGCTGCCAGTGCGACCGAACCAAGCGTTCCACCGGACTTCTTCAAGAACGCTCGTCGAGCGATTCCATTCATCATGTCGTTATTCTTGAGAGGCAGCATAAGGGGAACTGTCTTTGCTGGGATTGATGAATCGACGTTCTGAATACCACTTCAGTAGTCGGGTGTGGTAGCAGCGGTCGTGTTGAATAGATTGTACGATGACGTTGCAGGGTTGCAAAGAACAAGACGCCACCATCCCCCCCCAGCGAAGCTTCAAGCATTGCAGGTCCGCAACGTTGAGGTTTAACCCCGGCCAACCAGCGGCATTTTAGTGGCCATGACGGTCATAAACTGCACATTGGCATTCAGAGGAAGATTGGCCATGTACAGCACGGCGTCCGCAATATGCTGCACGTCAATCGTAGGTTCTGTGGCGGTCGATCCGTCAGCCTGAGGCACTCCGGCGCTCATTCGTGAGGTCATATCTGTGCCGGCATTGCCAATGTCAATTTGGCCGCAGGCGATGTCGTACTTTCTGCCGTCCAGCGAAGTAGACTTCGTCAGCCCGGTAATGGCATGCTTGGTCGCAGTGTACGGTGCTGAATTTGGTCGGGGAGCTGTTGCGGAAATTGAACCATTGTTGACGATTCGACCGCCCATCGGAACCTGCTGCTTCATCTGACGGAAGGCTGCCTGAGTACACAGGAAGACTCCTGTTAAATTCACGTTCACGACGTGCTGCCAGTCTTCAACAGAAATGTCTTCCAGTAACGCCGCAGGAGCACTCACGCCGGCATTGTTGAATACAACATCAACTCGTCCGAAACTGGCAACTGCCGCCGCAAACAGTGACCGCACAGATTCGTCGTTGGTCACGTCCGCAGAAACGGCCAATGCTGTTTCGGCGTTTGCCGCCGCTGAGTTGCCAGTTTCTGCTGCACGTTTCAGAGCGATCGAAATTGATTCTTCCAACGCTTCCAGCCGACGACCTGCAAAGACCACGTGGAAACCGTGAAGCAAAAGAGTGGTGGCCACAGAACGTCCAATTCCGGATCCGGCACCTGTGACGATAGCGACCTTTGACGACGTGTTCATATTCAAACTCATGATACAATGTCTAACGGTTTCAGATGTTTTTGGTTAACCCGGCAACAACGGACGCACTTTACATCAAACAAATGTTTGACAGTGCAGTTGTGTTTCCACCAACATCCAACAGGCTGTTACGTATTGCTTTCAAATGATTTCGTGACTGATTGGCACGCGTTCCCGCACGGTACAGAACGATCAGAATGAAACGCGGCAACGTGTGCCAAATATGTGGTTGAAGAACGTGCCTGAAGGAATAGCGTTAAAGTCTTACTCAAAATGATGCGTATGATTCTCGTAGTAACAACGAAGCCGTTCGGCGACTAGAACATTTCACGTCTTGCCGCGATCCACACCACTGGGTCAAGGGCGAAACCCAACGCGGTGAAGGGATTTTTGAGCGGGAAAACCGTGAGATAAAGCGAAAGATCGCAGGCTGGAGTTTGGATGCAGTTAAGTCACGAATTGACGGTAGGTGATAGCCACGGGCGCGAGCCCGTGGAACCGCATTCGACAGTCGTTTTCAGTCCTGAAGGGACGACAGGCAACAACGCGAAATGATACGCCTACCGTCCCTTCGGGACTTTCCGTCTGACTTTTTGCAAACCACTACCTAACGTCACTTCGTGACTGAAGCCCATTCGGCATGACTGCCTCTTCTACAGTTAAAACAGTGTTTTTGCTTTTCAAAACCTTTCACGGCAAGGGCGAAACCCTTGTTAGTGTGGGATATTCAAGTTTACCGAACAAGTGCACAGAATAGCAGAGCGAACATGAAAGTCACTATTGTTGGCATGGGGCACGTCGGTGCCACTTTAGCTTACGTAACCGTACTTGAAGGTTTGGCCGAACAACTGGTGCTGATTAACCGTAATCGGAAAGTGGCGGAAGGCAACGCCATGGACTTGCGGCATACAGCATCGATGGTCAGGCATCCGATTCAGATTCGCAGCGGCGACATACCAGATTCAGCAGGGTCGCACGTGGTTGTGTTCACCATTTCGGCTCCCATGTCGCAAAGCAACCCGGATCGGCGAGCCCTTGCACATGACAACGCGGCTTTGATTCGCGACTGGATGCCTCAACTTGCTGAAGCGAGTCCCAACGCCGTCTTTCTAATCGTAACCAATCCCGTAGATGTGATGACGTGGGCAACTCTTCAAGTGACGAACCTTCCAGCCAATCGGGTCTGCGGGATTGGAACGCTGGTTGATAGTGCTCGCTTTCGAGCGATGATGTCAGACGAACTGGGAATTCACGCTGAAGATATTCGAGCTTACATTCTTGGCGAACACGGAGCATCTCAGGTGGCAGCCATCAGCGTCGCATCTGTTGGTGGCGAGCCGATTGATGATTCGCTGGATCTGGCACGACAGTTTGCCAGGTTAACCACGGAAAGCGGATTGGACATTTTTCGCCTGAAGGGACATACCAACTTTGCCGTTGCCAAGGCAACTGCGTTGGTGATGGAAGCCATTCAGCATGACCAACAGCACACAATGCCACTGTCGGTTTTACTGGACGGATTCTGCGGTGTCCACGATGTGTGCTTATCTGTACCTGTGGTTGTAGGCCGCAACGGAGTAACCAGGCGGCTGAAGCCGAAACTGACGACTGAAGAAACAGAAGCTTTTCGCAGGTCGGCAGCGGAAGTCGCCGAAAACAATCGGCAGATTCTCCCTATTCTTAACAAAATGCCGTCTTGACTGTCGATGATCAGTGTTAGAGTAGTGATAGCGGACTTCAATTCGACAGTTTTCCTCCGTCCGGATTGCCCCGGAAACGGCTTCATCCTGAACGAGCGGTGCTGCTCTCAGGCGGAAAATGAGAGCCAATCGCCTGAACTCCCTTCATCGATTTGTGAACGAATCGATTTCGTCGGAGCCCCAGCGACACTCAAAATGTCGAACCGCCCCACCTGCCTGAAGACGCCACTGGCCGAAATTCAACACCGCGACAGATTCCGAAACATCAAAACGCTCGCTGCGTTTAGACGGGTTTCGGCTTCGAATCGCGTGTGATGATCAACTCTTTGCTGAATTAGTGAATACGGTACTTATCATGTCACGCGACTATTACACGATCGAAGAATTGACACGCCAGCTGGGACGCGATCAGCGCGTGGTGGAAAAGCAGGTTAGCCGAGGCAACATTCCGGGGCGGCGAGTCGGCGGGGAATGGAGATTTAACAAGACGGAAATCACCAATTGGCTGGAACTGGAAATCCGCGAGTTCAGTTCCAGCGATCTGGCAACGCTGGAACGATGCCAACAATCGGTTGAGGCCAGTGCGGGTTCACCTGTCAGCAGCCTGTTGCACCCCGATCTTGTGCAGGTACCACTGAAGGGTGGCACCAAGTCATCTGTATTGCGAGAACTCGTTGCCGTCGCCGGCCGCACCTGGCAGGTGTTTGACGGACCAGCCGTCCACGACGCCGTTTGTCAACGAGAAGACCTTTCTTCAACAGGTTTCAGTGGCGGGGTCGCCATTCCTCACCCGCAAAATCGGATGCCGGATGCCATAGGAGACTCCGTAATCGCTTTCGGTCGAACGGTGTCACCCATTCCGTTTGGAGCACCTAACCGACAAATGACAGACTTGTTCTTTCTTGTTCTGGCAAGAGATCCCAATACTCACCTGAAAGTGCTGGCCAGACTTGGACGCCTTTTTCAGACTCCCGAATTTCTTGACAACCTCAGATCTGCGGAGACCAGTGGTAATGCGTACACCACCATCATAGATGCAGATGAGAAGCTGGAGTAATAATCGTAATTCACTTCGTTTGAATCGAGCACATCTCCTCTGTTCTGCTTGACGTGAACGAATATTGGCTGAATGATGAATACAGGGTATCCCTACCCTTCAGGCGAGATTGCCATACTTTGGCGTACTCGAACATCAGGCAACCGAAATTCAATTTCACAGGACGCAGAAACATGCCAGACATCCGTGGGCCGCGGGTCGCTTTTCGTTTAGTTTTATTACTTTTGACTGTCGCCTGTGCTGAACAATCATTCGGACAGGAACCCGGTGACGAACCGGGCACCGGCGGAGA
>CALFSX010000116.1 GCA_937916515.1 uncultured Planctomycetaceae bacterium
TTTTGCATATGTCATTTTCCCCCAACGACTTATAGAGATCTACGTGCCATTCGACACGCCCTCATGAGTTTGTTTGAACGGAAACTGTTTCGCTCCGAGATCTCGGTCATTTTCGCAGATTCATCAATGCACGCCTGCCGGCGCTTCGACCGCGTAGCCTGACAGCAATTCGAGGTCGTTTGTTTGTTAAGGGCGGTCGATGTGAGAAATCCGCCTGGAAGTGTACAGTGTGCGCTTGCGTGAAACCTGTGAACTCGCCTTCCTTCGAAATCTTGCTCAGTTGTAAATGATGAAACCAAGCCTGTTGCGTGCGTTCGGTCTGCTCTTACTCTTTATAGTTCTGGAAGCTTCCACCATTCGGGCAATGGCGGAGTCCCATAACCCTGGCGCGGAGCGCCTGCCTCATACGGATCCTGGAAACCTGGGAGAGTGGCAGCTGCAGGATGCGTTTAGCGATGAGTTCAACGTCGATACCCTTTCAAGTATTTGGCATGTCCAGGGCAAGGATGATGGGCAAGGTGCATATTACAACGCGAACAAAGGAAGAAATTCGCAGTTCATCCCAGAAGCGATCTCCCCAAGCGAAGGAATACTCAGGATCAAGTCCGACTGGAATCCGGGCTTCGCATTCGCCACGGGATATGGAGTTCCTCCGATCACCACCGGCGCGCTGATCAGCAAAGAGCTCCTGAAATACGGCTATATGGAAATCAGATGTCGTGTCGGAAAGAGCCCGATGTCCGGCGCATTCTGGGCCGTAGGCAATGGCGTTGGCGATGGCCATCGTGGAGAGCTGGACGTATTTGAACACGTCGGACAAAGCTGGGACGCTCAGAAGGACAACGCGGATATCTCGACGACCATGCAGATGTCGATTCACAACTGGGATCGATCGATCAATGAAAATCTTGTCAATCGAAGGCACTGGACCCAGAAGCACTCACTGGGGTTTGACGTCACAGATGGGATGCATGTCTACGCGGCTGACTGGACGGAAGACTACATCAAGTTCTATGTCGACGGAACTTTGGTCCGTACGTTGAGTAAGGAAGAAGCTGACGGCATCAAACTGAACGGACTCGGCGGTTGGGTCATCGACAATGCACAGCGAGTGTGGATTGATTGTGAGCTATTTGATTGGGAGGGCCGTGTGTCTGAGCTGAAGGCTGACATGTTTGGCGACGAGGCCGTCTTTGAAGTGGACTATGTTCGTGTTTGGAAACGGGGACCTGGAGGCAAGCACAATCAGGCCGAGCAGGGAGCAAACCTGGTGACCAACGGGAACTTTGCGACGAATCTGGATGGATGGAAGACACAGGGACTGGTTGCCATTCAGGATGTTTCCAAATGGAAGTATTGGAAAGACAACAATCCTTCTCTGGACCCCAACACAATGCAGATTGGTGCGGGCGGAACTGGAGCTGCGAGCCAAGTGATTTCGGTCGAACCGAAGACCAAGTACATCCTGACTGCGTATCTTCGGACCCCAGCCACCACGGGAACATTGGAGCCTTCCAACCTCAGAGTGAAACCGGTGGTCTTTCATGAAGGATGGATGGGCGTCGAGGACTATGGAGGATCCCGGCTCACTCGCAAGTTCTTTCACAATTGGTTTCAGTCGTACAGCATCGAATTCACGACCGGTCGCGATGACAAAACGGCGACGATATTCTTCAACAATTCAGAGACGCAGCGAGGCGGGCTCATGCATGTTGACGAAGTCACCGTCGTGAAGATGAACGATCTTCGCCTTGGGAGCGTCCCCGACCTACCTGCTGGAAAGACCGAGTAAACCAGCCGATCAACTTGAATGAGTTTGATAAACATTGCAACTCGCTAACGCGATGCAGGGCGCACAACTCTTGCCCGTCCGTCTTCGAACGATCTGCCGCAGCAAGAGCTGCACCGTCCAGCGAACTTCTGCCATCTTTCGGCTTTGACATTACACTACAGCGGATCCAGTTCCATCAGGAATGCCTGCCGCCAAGTCTGCTCGGCCAACATCAGCGTACAATCCGAGCCGCCGAACAGGTTGAGATATTGTCGACGGTCCGCGAGAAACTCTCCATGACACGCCCTCCTGTGTGACGTGGACTGGAGCCGTTTCATGCCGAGGTCGCGGTCACTTTTGCCGCTCCGTTTAGGCAGACCGATTGTCGTTTCGACTGCACGCTCATTGGCAGCCTTCCTCCCCTTGGATGGTTCACTCTTCCGCAATTGCCCTCGCCTGGTAGTTCACTCAAAAGAAAACATTTGGCATACTCGCTTCTCATTGAGTGCCATTTTCGTAAAGGGGACTTGCATCCCATAAATTCACGCCCATGTTGGGCGTACACAATGCAAAGAATTGTGCATTACGCCGAATTGCCAAATGAATGCGTTCTTGAACCGCAGCAACCCATTGTGCAACCCATAGCAGAGAGGCAAGGTTCCTCGACGGCCGGTCCGGTCGGCCACGAATTCGTTCAAATTCGTGGTCGCACTGAATTCGTGGGGGATTATTGGCCACAATGCCGAAAGTCTTGATGCAGTGACCGCACTTGCCAGCCGGGGAAACTGATCACGTAAGAACAAAATGTCTCGCTCACATCTAAATGATGTTGACAGCGTTGAGAGAAAGGCACTGCTGATCAAATAGCTCTCAAATCCTCGGCTACACTGGCGGAAATGGTAATTGCCGAATCTTGTTTTTGGAATGTTCGAAACATCTTCGGTAAATCTCCTGCAAAGCGGAATATCACCACAGACCAGTTTATTTCGCAGGAAGAATGATGGAACGCGAAGAAAAACAAACAGAAACTGCAGCGGAAAGAGAGCAGCGGTACAACGAATTTGTTGGCCTGCTGGCTCGGCATGACCAGTCGATTCGACGGTTTGTGCGGTTGCTGCTGCCTTCGCGGGATGGTGTCGATGACGTCATGCAGGAAACCGCGCTGGAGTGCTGGAAGAAGTTTGCCGACTTCACGCCGGATGCCCCGGAGAAGACTGTTGAAGAATTCATTCGCTGGGCGTGCGTGGTTGCTCGGTACAAAGCTCTGAGCTGGCAGCGGGACAAAGGCAGAGATCGTTTGGTATTTCGCGAAAATGTGATCGAATTGCTGTCCGTGGCCGCGATGTCGGATCTTGATGTGCGTGAACTGGAACGGCAAGCAGTGGAAGTCTGTCTGAGCAAGATGCAGGACGATCAGCGAAGGCTTGTGCTGAGTGTCTATGCGCCAGGTCAGTCAATCGCCTTGATTGCGGCAGAAACTGGTGAGCAGGCTCGGCGGCTCTACAGCAGGCTCAACGCCCTTCGAAAGCTGTTGCTCGACTGCGTTCGACAACAACTTGCCGAGGAGTTGGGAAATGGGTGACGATCTTCGCGGCTTGATGTTTCAGTTGATCGATGGCACGATTTCATCCGAGGACTTCAAACGCCTCCAGGACGCCATCGAAAGTAGTGACGACGTTCGAAAGGAATATCTGCGTATTGTGAATCTTGGCGAATCGCTGACGGAAATCGCCAATGAGCCGAACGCGCTAGCTGCGAGCCCGGAGCGTGACGCCCCCACGAATTCAGGCCGACCACGAATTAGCATCGACACATTCGCGGTCGACCTGAATTCGTGGGGAAAAACTGTTGCAGCAAGCAACGCGAATGCGAGTGGGCTCGCAGCTAGCGCGTTCGGCTCAGGGGGTGATTTACGCCGTTGGGACCTGCGATCGCCGGGATTACTCATTGCTGCGGCAGCGGTATTGATGTTTGTCAGCGGCATTGGCTTTTGGTTCGGTCAACAAAACGAATCGCGTCCAATTGATGTTGCCACCGGCGGCGATGGCGACGCTCGCGAAATCTCTGAACCTCAAATTGCCGGCCATGCCACTCTGCGCCGTGTCGTGGATCTGCGATGGTCGAAAGATGCTGCGGCCTACCACGAAGGCGATGTGCTGCCGGATGGCTTGTTTCAGTTCGAAGCCGGCGTCGCAGAAATCGATTTCTTCTGCGGGGCCTCGTTGATCGTGGAAGGACCGGCGAAGCTGGATGTGAAATCAGACTGGTCAGTACGTATGCTTGAAGGACGTTTGCGAGCCAACGTACCTCCGGCGGCTCGCGGCTTCAAAGTGCTGGCGGCCGATGCTGAAGTGATCGACCTTGGGACAGAGTTCGCTTTGGAAGTGCAAGCTGATAACGCTCGAATTGAAGTCATTGATGGCGAAGTTGAACTTCGCGGCGGCACGCATAACGGTGACCACTTGCTGACCGGCCAGAAACAGTGGCTGAAGGGCGGGCAGGACAACGCCGTTTCGCTGCAATCCCTGAGCACCATTGATGACGTCCAGCGACGCTGCAACGATGCTCAGGCCGAACGCTTTGCTCAATGGAAGGCTGCTTCGCTGCGGCTGCGAGTTGACCAGCGTTTGATCGCGTATTACCCGATTGCGGAAACTCAGTTCGAACGAACAGTTCGCAACTCAGCGGCGTCCGGCGGCAATTTTGATGGACAGTTGGTGGGACCTGTGAATCGCACAACCGGCCGCTTTGGTGTTGAATCTTCCGGCCTGGAATTCGATCGTCCCGGTGCACGCCTTCGCACTCGCATTGACGGGGAATTCGAGGCGTTCACTTTTGCCTGCTGGGTGCAAATCGATAGTCTCGATCACCGTTACAATGCTCTGTTCATGGGGGATGGCTATGAAAATGGCGAACCCCACTGGCAGATTCGCGACGACGGCTGCCTGATGTTTTCCGTGATGGTGGATGACACTCAGGACGTCCGGCATTTCAACGGGATCGATCAGCAGGTTGTGCGCGATGCGGGTCTGCACCGCGTCTATTACACAGAACCGATCTGGGATGTTGCAAAAAGTGGCCAGTGGTTTCACCTTGCTGCCGTGTATGACCCAAACGGCCGAACTGTTAGGCAATACGTCAACGGCGACCAGGTCAGCCGCGAAGAAATCATCGAGAAGTTTCACATCAAATCGCTTCGCATCGGTGCGGCCGAAATCGGTAACTGGGGACAACCTTTCCGTCAGACGCCATGGTTTTCTGTTCGCAACCTGAACGGAACGATTGATGAACTGGCCATCTTTAACGCCACACTCACGAGCGAAGAAATTCATGCTTTGTACGAACAGGGGAAGCCACTTGGTTACTAAAGATTTTACTCATGCAATCACAAGAATTGCCTTCATCATTTCGCCTCGTTTGCTGGCGGGACTTGCCACGTTGCCAATGATCTGGAACGCTGCGGCAGCTGATCCTGTTCCGCTCTGGACTGAGAAAAACAGCGATGAAGCGGCATGGCGGCTCGTTGCAGAACACTCCGATGAATTCGAAGGTATTGAAGTCGATCGAAAGAAATGGAACATCGACAGCGAGGACTTCGGCGTTTGGAGCTGGGAGCCGGAAAATGTGTCGCAGAAAGATGGCTCTATTCACCTGCAAATGGTTCACGAAGAACATCAGCGCGGGAAGCAGACGTTGTACTACACGTCAGGGATGGCGCGCAATGACAGGACGATCACTTACGGTTACTTTGAAGCTCGAGTCAAAGGCTGCTCGCGATATCCCGGTGCATCACCGTCGTTCTGGTTGTACAGCATCGGGCCGAACAATCGTTTCCAGGCAAAGGACGGTGAAACCGTTGCCTACTCGGAAATCGACGTGATCGAGTTGCAGCAAAGTGAGTTTGATTTCGAGACGAAGAAGCACTTCCCTGTCACTCGCATCGACTGCAATCTGCACACGACACTCATCAGGGATGGTAAGCGGGAATGGGTCAGGCCCAACAACCGTCCTGATCTTTGCCAGAACCACTACGACGCAGAATGGGATCCTCGTGAGGATTATCACGTCTACGGAGTTCAGAATTCCAAAGACTGGATCATCTGGTACATCGACGGAAATGAAGTCGCCCGGAAGCCGAATCTGTACTGGCACCTTCCCATGCATGTCACGCTGTCGCTGGGGCTGCGTTATCCCTTTGTGGCGTACAGGAATTCCGAACGTCTTCCAGTTCCTGAAAAAACAACTGGCGACGGATTTCCAACGGCGATGTCGGTCGACTATGTCCGCGTTTGGCAACGCCCGGAAGATGCGATGGGGACCGTCTCCGGAAAGAAGACTGCGACAGACTGGACGAGAGAGGAGTACATCACAAAAGAGAAAGCCAACTGGACGAAGAACAACTGGACGTGGAATCAGGCCAAGGTTGAAGCGAACTTCGCTGAGATTGATACGAACAAAGACGGTCTTGCATCAGGCAAAGAGCGACAGACCTGGTTTGCATTGAAGGCCGCAAACAAATGACAATCAACTCATAGTCAGGATTTCAATACCCCACGAATTTGAAGAGCAGTTATTCATTGAACGAGAGAACCAGATAATGCTTCAAACATTCACCCAATTGCAATTCTTGCGCGTGATCTCGTTTGTGTTGCTTGTCTCGGCAGCGCGATCCTGTGCTGCCGACATTGACTTCCAGCGCGACATCGCGCCGATTTTGGAAGAGCGTTGCTGGAGCTGCCACGGCGAAGGCGCACAGGAGTCAGAACTGCGGCTCGACCGTCGTCCGAATATGCTTCGTGGTGGCAATTCGGGTTTGTCGGCCGTCGTGCCAGGCAATCCAGAAAAGAGCTACCTGATCGAATTGATCAACCATGTCGACAAAGATCGCTTCATGCCGCCGGATGAAGAGAAGCTGCCACCGAACGAGATCGACTTGCTGACTCGCTGGATCAAAGAAGGCGCGAATTGGCCGGGACAGATGGATGCAGTCCTGGAAGAGAAGTCTGATCACTGGGCGTTTCAGCCAGTGGTCAGACCAGCAGTGCCACGTGATTGGGGCTTCCAGCCGCAGTCGAACGCGAGTGAGCTTCAGGGACGGCGGCTGGAAGCCCCCGTCACGAGTCCCATCGACGCATTTCTGCTCGATCGCCTTGCCAGGGACAGGCTGGCGTACTCCAAACCGGCTGATTCAACGTCGCTCATTCGGCGAGTCTCCATCGTTCTGACCGGACTGATGCCGACTCCGGAAGAAACAAGTGAATTTGTCACGGCATTCGAAGCAAACGAGGACAAAGCCTACGAAGCTCTCGTCGATCGTCTGCTGGCTTCACCGCACTTCGGAGAACGCTGGGCTCAGCATTGGCTGGACGTCATTCGTTGGGCGGAAACCAACGGATCCGAAGCCAACCTGTATCGCAAAAATGCCTGGATCTATCGCGACTATATCGTGCGGGCTTTCAACGAAGACAAACCGTACGACCAATTCGTCCGCGAACAGATCGCCGGCGATACCATGGGATCGGGCGAAGCCACTGGGTTCCTTGTGGCTGGCCCGCACGTGCCCGCAGCGACGGTTGGCCGCGAACCATCCGCGATCCGGCAGGCACGAGCTGATCGCCTGGATGAAGTCCTGCAAACGGTGGGTGCGTCAGTCATGGGAATTACGATCGGCTGTGCCCGCTGCCACAATCACAAATTCGATCCGATTTCGATCAAGGATTATTACTCAATGACGGGTGTCTTTCAAGACGTCGAATTCGGTGGTCGCTTCCCAGAGTTTTCGCACGAACATCCACGAAAGAAACGCGGCGGCGAACTCTGGGCTGAGATCGCGGAGCAGCGTCGTGTCCTGCGGGCAACCGGCGGCTGGGAAGAAGACTGGGGCGCGTTTCGCGAACTGCACTTCAATGCGATTGCCACGAAGGCCGTGCGGATTCGCTTCAAGATGGCCAACGTCGGGCTGGATGAACTGGAGATCTTCGGCACTGAAGATCGTCGCCTAAATCTCGCCCGGGCCAGTGCTGGCACCAAAGTGTCTGGCTTTCCGGAGATGGGCGTGGATGGCCGGTTTCCGATTGAACGACTGAACGATAGCGAATTCGGCACGATGACCTGGCGCGGCGAAGTCGATAAAGATGCTGACGAGAAGCCCTGGGTTCGCTTCGACTTCGAAGAGTCCGAATCGATCGATCGTCTGCGTCTCAGCAGCAACCGCGAGTATTTTTATGACACCGATTATTTAATCAAGAAGCCGTACCTTCCGAAATACGAATTTGATATGGATGTGCTTGACGAAGCCGGTGAATGGAAGCCGTGGGTTGGGACATGGTTCGTTAACAAGAAGCTGAATGAAACTCATCCTGAACGCGTTGCTGCTGCGAAGAAGATTCAAAGCCTGATTGATCAACTGGCCGAAGAAGGACCGCGTCCCAGCTTCGTCGGTCGGTTCGTCGCACCGGAAGTGACTCACGTGCTGCATCGCGGCAGTCCGGAGAGTCCTCGTGACGAAGTCATGCCCGCCGGTCCGGCCATCTTTCATGGCGACCTTGGTCTGACGTCGGATGCTCCCGGATCGCAGCGTCGCGCGGAGTTCGCAAACTGGATCACCAGTGCCCAAAACCCGTTGACGTCCCGCGTCATAGTGAACCGCATCTGGCACCATGTTTTCGGCAGCGGCATTGTTTCCACCGCCAGCGACTTCGGCAAGGCCGGAGCCCCGCCGACACATCCGGAATTGCTCGACTGGCTGGCGGCAGAGTTCCGTGAGCCAGGTGACTGGGGCTTCCAGCCGCAGTCCGCCACTTGTGATGAGGGGCAAAAGACAAACGACATAGACGGCGGCTGGAAGCCCCCGTCACGGAAACCATACTCCATGAAATCCATGATCCGATTGCTGGTCATGTCTCAAGCCTTCCGCCAGTCAAGCATGCCACATGATCAAGGTCTGGCGGTGGATGCTGGATCGGCTCTTCTGTGGCGGTTCCCGCCGCGCCGAGTCGAAGCGGAAGTGATCCGTGATTCGATCCTGCAGGCCTCGGGATCTCTCGACAGGACCATCGGCGGCCGCAGTTTCCGGATTCACAACGAGAAAGACACGTACGCTCAATGGGAAGTGCTTGATAATCACGGACCTGCAACATGGCGGCGTATGCTGTATCAGGAACGCATGCGGCGAGTCGACGACCAACTCTTTACGGCCTTCGACTTTCCTGATTGCGGACAAGTCAGCGCCAAGCGCCCTGTGTCGACCACCCCGCTGCAGGCCCTCAATCTGATGAACAGCGATTTCGTGATCGAACAGTCACACCTCATCGCGGATCGAGCGACCAAAGATGCGGCAGGAGATGAAACCAAAGCCATCGACCGCTGCTTCGAACTATTGCTTGATCGACTCCCCGACGAACAGGAACGTGATGACTGTTCGAAGCTCGCAAAAGAAAACAGCCTCGCACTTGTCTGCCGTGCCCTTATCAATTCGAACGAATTTGCGTTTCTGCCGTGACGACTTACCGTGACTGGGGCTTCCAGCCGCAGTCCTCCACCACATAACTCACAAGACTGCGGCTGGAAGCCCCAGTCACGTAAAGAGTACAAATCATGACAAACCCTGAACACATCTCCTTCCTCGGTCGGCGTCTACTTGATCGTCGTGCTTTTCTTGGAACAGCGGGGCTCTCAACAACCGGGCTCGCTTTGGCGAGTATGCTGAGCGCCGATGGGCTGCTTGCGGACGAGATACATACCGTCAGCGGCAAAGCGCCGATTCGGCCGAGCATTGATCCCAACAAACCGTATGCGGCCCGGAAGTCGCACTTTGATGTTCCAGCGAAACAGGTACTGGTGATCTATTGTCCCGGAGCCGTTAGTCACCTCGATACGTTTGACTATAAACCGGCGCTGGCAAAGCTGCATGGTCAAAAGCCGCCAGGGTTGCCTGAGGTGACATTTGAAGGGCCATCGGGGAACATCGCGAAACCGTTTTGGGATTTTAAGCCACGCGGGCAGACGGGGAAGATGGTCTCCAATTTGTTGCCACACCTTGCAGAACAAGTGGACGATTTTTGTTTCTTCCATGCAATGGCGACCGATACCAGTGCGCATCCACAGGGCGAAAACTTCATCAATACGGGCTTCACGATGGAAGGTTTTCCGTCGTTTGGAGCCTGGGTGACCTATGCTCTAGGAACCGAAAACCAGGAACTGCCGGCCTTCGTAGCCATCAACGATCCGCGTGGGCTGGCTCGCAGTGGAAAGAACAATTTCGGCAACGGATTTCTGCCCGCAGCGTTTCAGGGAACAGATTTCAGCGCGAAGAACCCACCGAACAATCTGCGCCGTCCTGAGAAACTTTCGACAAGTGCCGATCGAGGCACAGTAGATCTGCTTCAGCGGCTGAACGCGAAGCACCTGGAACGATACCCTGGCGACGCCAACCTTGCGGGCCGCATCGCCAGTTACGAATTGGCAGGCCGCATGCAAACGTCAGTTCCTGAAGTCATGGACCTTTCCGGCGAAACCGAATCGACGCTCAAGGCCTATGGAGTCGAAGGCGGAAGCGAACTCAAAGGTCAATACGCAAAGAACTGTATTTTGGCTCGACGATTACTGGAAAAAGGTGTGCGCGTAGTGCAGCTCTTCAACGGCAGTGATCCAGCCGGCGGCAACGGCATCACCAACTGGGATTCACATTCTGACATTTTGAAGACTCATTCAATGCAGGCCGAGATCATGGATCAGCCCACCGCTGCTCTGATTGCCGACATGAAACAGCGCGGTCTGCTGGAACATACGCTTGTCGTCTGGGCCACCGAATTCGGCCGCATGCCGTTCCTCCAGGCCAATGGCACCGGCCGAGATCACAACCCCGGCGCGTTCACATGTTTCCTCACGGGTGCAGGCGTCAAACTCGGTTTCAGCTATGGCGAAAGCGACGAGTTTGGATTTGAGGCCGCCATCGATAAAACCACCGTCTATGATTTCAACGCCACACTCCTGCACCTGATGGGGCTCGACCATGAACGACTCACGTTCTACAACAACGGACTCGAACGCCGGCTGACCAATGTTCATGGGCATGTAGTGAAAGATGTCCTTCGTGGTTAACCGCCGATTGCCGCGAGCGAAGTTCGCCTCACATTTTATGGGGCGAGCTGCGGCGATTCCCCCACAGGGGTTGAATCTAAATTCGATAGCTGGCCGACTATGGGATCGCATGGCCCGACAAGTCACGCAGGTGTCGTCGAACTGATGGCAATTTGCGTAGAATTTCTGGTCATCTTCGGGAGCGTCATATTCCGCTTCGATCGACAACTCTGGTGGCATGTTTTCAAACTTCATTGCTCACTCAGTATCCGACCTGCGTTAGCTGCGTTTTCGCTTTCAAGCTGCTCGGGTGATGTCGACTGACACCGAAAAGAGCACTTCGTACACTGCTCCGGTTGTCACGACCGATGTGGCGAACAGCCGCTTGCTTCGCAGCGTCGGTCCGACACACCGACGCAACATCCATTTGATTCAGGACGTCTCCTGAACATCATCACAGTGCGCTGTCGAAATGATGACAGCCGCAATCCGCCCAATTCGCACATGAGGGCGTGTCCTGAGCAAGTTAGAGGCCCTTCGGATCGCGCATCTGTCCGACACACCGAACGCAGGCAAGGCAACTTCTACGTGCTGTCGGCTGCATCGACCGAAGCAAGTTCGGCCGATCGCTACGACGCAGTCTCCTCGAAATCCGGTACCGAAACCTGGATAAACTGCGTCGAAGGCTCGGATCTGCAGCGGCGGGCGGAGGCAATACGATGATCGCAGGCAATATCCGCACGATCTGCGACGGGCCTGGAGGCATGTACGTAGACGAGTTCGTGGGAGAGGAGCATGTCGCGACCGGCTGGGACATCGATTTCGAGCTTACCAAAGCCTAAAACAAGGCCTGCTGATATCGAGTCGAAACTGGAAGCCGAAAGTCCCGATGAGCCCATTTAGGTAGGCTTGCCGAACGCAGAATAGTTGACACTGTCCGATCACCGGATAATCTAAGAATTAACTACCCGCTTGATTGATCTTTCTGAGATCTGATCAAGACGCCCAGCGGGCAGGATTCTCATGGCATGGCAAGGGGGCGTCACATCGGTACCGATGTGCGCGCATCGGTCGCTTTCCTTGCCCTCCCAAAAGGAGATTGTCATGAAACTGTCGGAAAAGGCGGTCATCGCCCGGATCAATCGCAAACTTGCTCACACGGAGCAAAAGCTTCACAAGTCCCGCCGCTGGGACAGCGATATCCGCAACTACTACATCATCGGCTGGCGATTCAATACGCTGGTCGCCTCGTACGATTCGCTCGAGCAGGTTGCCAAGGATATCGGTGTTTTGGAGGATAACGAGACGCTCGACAACTGACCTGTTCTGCAGACCCGACGCGGCGACTCTGATTGACCGCGTCGGGTCTTCTTAATACCTGGCTGCGACTGATCATCTACACCGAGATGACCGAGACGATCGCCGACAGGTTACCGGTCCGCAATCGCTGCCCTTTTGCTGAATTCCACTTGGTGCAGATCTTGATCGTTTTTGATCGCGATCTGTTCAGGCGTCGGATGAGTCGTCGTCTTGAACACCTAAATTCCGAGCTGAATCGCGTTATTATTCCGTAGAAGGGAAACTTAGCCCTTCCAGCCCCTCCATTTCATAGTCAAAGCCCTGTCTTCCGTTCATCTCACCACGAGATATTCGGAGGGGGGGGCTTTTTTCGTTTCCACAACTTCATTTCAAAAGGAGAAACCAATGACGTTCGCTCTTGTTGCGGCCAGCAGCGTGCTGGTCGTGCTACTCACCCTTTGTTGGGCCAAAGAGCTTCGACTGCGGCGTGCTCTGCAGTCGCTCCTGGCCCGAGTCTTTAACCAATGGAGAAATGCTCATGAAGCGGATGATTCGCCACCGCAGCGTCACGATGGTCGCGGCAGTGATACTTCTGGCAACCATCGCTGGATGCGGTAGGTCGCCAGACGAACGACTTGCCGAATTCGCTCAGCAAACGATGACGGAGCAGATCAAGCAAAACGATCGCATGGCTGATCAGTCGCAAGCAGTTGTCGAAGAAAGCCATCAACTCGCGGAAGCCGCGAAGGAACTGGTCGAACACGACGCGGAAGCTCGACGCGAGTTGATCGCGGCACAGCAAGAGCTGACGACTCAGCTCAACGAGCAGCAGTCGGCCATTTACACAGGCCATGATCGGCTGGAACAGGATCGGCGTGAGATCGCTGAGCAACGCCATCGCGATCCGATCGTTGCTGCCGTGATTCAGAACTTCGGGCTGGTGATCGCGTGCCTGCTGCCTCTGCTCGTCGCGGTGTTTGTTATTCGGCAAATGCAATCGCAGGAACCGGATCACGCCGCTGTTGCTGAGTTACTGACGCTGGAGCTGACCAGCGAAGAGCCGCGGCTTCTTCCCAGTCCGCAACAGCGTCGCCACAAGCTGATGCACGATGAGGAGGAAGCCCAGCACGCACTGATTGCAGGTGACTCAACCAATGATGTCGAGCCGCCTTTCTAACCATTATTCAACTACAAGGAGATCGAAACCGTGAGTCATATTGTGCAAATCGAAACCGAAGTCCGAGATGCGGTCGCGGTTGGTGCCGCATGCCAGCGTCTCAAGCTGGAAGCACCAACGCAGGGAACTGCAAAACTCTTCAGCAGCTCGGCGACTGGCGTGATCGTCAAGTTGCCTGGCTGGAGATATCCCGCTGTGTTTGACACGCAGTCAGGCCAGGCTCGCTACGACAACTATGGCGGTCGTTGGGGCGAGCAGGTTCAACTTGATCACTTCCTGCAGGGTTACGCCGTCGAGAAGGCGAAACTCGAAGCTCGCAAGAAAGGGCACACCGTTACCGAGCAGTCTCTAGCCGACGGCTCCATCAAGTTGACGGTTTCGGTGGGAGGTGCCGCATGAGCAAGACCATCGAAATCATCGTTACGTCCAC
>CALFSX010000117.1 GCA_937916515.1 uncultured Planctomycetaceae bacterium
TTCCAGTGCCGCTTCCACCAGTGCCGGTGCCACTTCCGCCAGCTCCACCGTTGCCATTTGCGGTTCCGCCAAAGCCATCGCCACCAGTTGCACTACCGCCAGTACCTGTGCCGGTTCCTGATCCTCCGTTGCCGTTGGCTGTGCCACCCGTTCCAGTGCCTGAACCGCCATTGCCGTTCGCTGTGCCGCCCGTCCCTGTGCCACCTGCACCGCCGTTGCCGTTCGCTGTACCGCCGGTGCCACCTGCGCCACCGTTGGCGGTCGTGTCGCCAACCGTGCCGCCAGTTCCGCCAGCACCACCATTAGCCGTTGTGTCGCCGACTGTTCCACCAGCTCCGCCATTTCCGTTGGCTGTTCCACCAAGCCCGCCCTGACCGCCTTGAGCTGTAACATCGCCAGTTGTAACGTTTACAGTTACTCCGCCACCAGTCCCTGTTCCCGTGTCTCCACCGCCGTCTCCGCCACCGCCGTTGTTGTTATTGTTGCTGCCGTTGTTTCCGTTGGAGTTATTGTTATTCCCCAGCAATCCCAGCAGGCCGATTGCACCCAGCCCGCCACCGCCGCCGCTGAAGCCGCCTCCAAAGCCACCGCTAAATCCTCCACCGCCACTGAATCCGCCGCCGAAGCCGCCACCAAAACCGCCGGTCGTTCCCTGGCCATAACCGCCCTGAACAACCTGCTGACCATACGCAGGAATCAGCGCGTCACCCGCATAGATAGCTCCACCAGAAATTGCTCGACCATCATAGTAGCCGTCTTCGTCTTCCAGAACGCTAAGGCGATCGTCGGAAAGAATCAGAGCCTCGTCCTGAACAACCGTATCACAAACAATCTCGCTTCCGACTACGCTGCTTGCCCGACCCACGGATGCATCGTCCCAGATGATTGAGTTCACACCATTACCGTCGCAGGCACACTGTCCCTGAACGATTGTTGAATCTGCCCAGGCATGAGGCAACGCCTGCAAGGCCATGGGATAACCAGGAATGGCGGCTCCAGCCACATGCGACGCAATTGACTGGCAGCAGGCTGAAGTTGGCTGAGCATACACGAATCGAGAATCCTGTCGAATTCCCTGTGCCCACGTAGGAGCTGCCGACGTGACCAGTACCAGTCCATAGACTGATGCATTCTTAAGAAGGCTGGTAAGTTTCAGTTTCAACATTTGGAGAAGCCTCGCTAAGTGGAAGATATCCGAGTTAGTAAAAGAGTTTGGCTGTGATGAATTTTGGGGTCGGGGTCAGTTCATCTGGCCTCTGTGGACATCACATCACTACGCTGTGGTCAGAATTTATTGAGGTCGCGACTTCTCTCCAGAGTTGTTTTCAAAAGCCGTTCCGTTTTACCCACGTTGCACAACCGGTATTCACACTGTGACGATTTTCCGGGTTGTACGTTCTGAAAACAGAACGTTATGGCTGCACCAACCGCAGATTCCGCATCGCGGAACACAGAATCGCCTGAATTCATGCGGGTTGCCCGCCTCCAGCCGCAATTTGCGAGGTAGCGTTTCGGCAGCATTGCGCTCACTTCCAATGAACCCAGTGCCGTTATCACCTGTTTCAAACACACCACACGAAAATGTGGTGACTTCGATGCACCAACTCAACAAATTTAAAAGAAGTCTGAAAACTGCAGCATCGCTAAAGCACAACAGTCCAACGCTGTTTTACGGCGAATTCATTCGCCAGCATCAACGATGCAACATTCCAGGCACACCACGGCAAAACCAAAAGCCGTTCTGCGTCGCTGAGATTGCAGTCTCCAGAATCAATACAACCGTCAGATTGCTTTAACAAATAAAGCTGAAATTCATGGAAGCAAAATCGATTCTAAAGTCGCACGAAGTCAAGAGCTGGATTTGCGACGACTGGAAGGTTCGAGCCGTATGGTCTGTTGCCTTTTGCGCGGCGCTGTGGATTCTGTTTGCAGATCTATTGGCGGCATTCGTAAATCGCTGGGCTAACGAACCTCAATACTCACACGGGTTCGCCATACCAATTATGGCAGCGTGGCTGGGTTGGTATCTTAGCGACCGCATCCAGTCCGGTGTCGCAGGGTCCTGCAAGTGGGGACTTCTGTGGGTCGCGTCGGGCGTCATTCTGCACGTGATCTCTGTTTACCTGTTTGTCGAAATCGGCGACTGCGCGGCACTGTTGCTGTGCATCACCGGGGGCATCCTTTTGATATGGGGACGACGTCTTGTTTTAGGCGTCTGGCCCGCTGTAATGTTTCTGATGTTTATGTTCCCGCTGCCGTTTCGAATCGAACGCATGCTGTCCGGTCCACTGCAGTTATACGGTGCTTCGGAATCAGCCTATTACATTCAAACCTGCGGCATCCCCGCCATTGCCAAGGGCAGCATGATCCTGATGGGCGACCATAAACTGGGAGTCGCCGAAGCCTGCAGCGGAATGCGTATGCTTACGGTATTCGTAGCAATCTCAGCGGCAACGGTCATCATCTGCAAACGAACCGTCTGGGAAAAAGCCATCATTCTGTTCAGCGCTGTCCCAATCGCCCTTATCTGCAACATTGCCCGCATTGTCGCCACCGCATTGGCTCATCACACCTTCGGACAGGAGATGGCAGACCTTGTCTTCCATGACCTTAGCGGATGGCTAATGATGCCTTCGGCCATGCTTTTGTTATACATCGAACTTAAGCTATTGGACTGGCTGTTTGTCCCAGCCGCCAAAAGCGAACAGAAACTCAGATCAGTCAATCATGCCGGGCTGCCGGGCGTCATGCCAGTCGCTCGTTCTCACTAGTCAACTTCAACAACTGACTGTGCGAGGACGGCTCCCAAAACAAGAGCTGCAGCCGCGATCATTCCTGTGCAAGCCAAACCAAGTTCAACAACAGAAGTTCACTACCGTGATTGAAACAAACGTAAGTCGTCGCGACATGATTCTGATGACGGCAGGCATCTCCGCGTTATTCGTTGGCAAGCTCGCAGACAGCTCTGTTAACGGCTTTGCAGTCGAAGACGCCAACGCTCTGAAGGATGCCGCGCAGCGGATTGCCAATGTTCCGGAAACCATCGGCAACTGGACGTCCACATCAAGTACACTGACAGAACGCGAGATCGAAGTCGCCGGTATTGAAGGCTATCTTCGCAGAGAATACCGCAACGAAAAGAATGGCTATCGCGTTAACGTCACGCTGTTGTGCGGCCATTCCGGACCGATGTCTGTACACCCCCCAACAGCCTGCTTTGAAGGTGTGGGATACACCATGATTGCGGGGCCAACCATTGTAAGCGTCAAGCACAGCAATATGCTGCCGGGAGAGATGAACAAGTCCAGCTTCCGTCAGGGAAATGCTTCTGTACCTGAAATTGTGCGAGTCTTCTGGGGATGGGGAACGGATGGAGGCTGGAGCGCTCCCACAAACCCACGATTCAAATTCCGAGGGCAATCTTTTCTTTACAAGTTGTACGTCACTGACAGTTGGCTGGAAGATACCGGCCGAACTCCACTACCGCAGATTGAAGCATTTTTGGAAGACGCCATGCCGGAAATTTCGGTTGCACTAGGCTCCTGAAACACTTTCAACAGCAATATCCTGAACAAAGCGGCTACAGAAACCGCTCGACTATTGAAGTCAAACTGGCTTGCCTGCATGCCAATTCTGATCGTTGCCGGTTCCACATAACGGAGGGCGGCGACTTACCAACCTGAAACACAATCGATCAACAAAATCGAGATTCTCAATGGCACATTCACCAGATCTTAGCGAAGCAGAACCACGGCGAGTTCTGAACCTGAAAGCACTCGCCATATTGGCCGGCGCTGGCACGTTGTTGTCGATTTGCGTCGGCCAACTGCACGGTTCTCAGGTCTTGCGTACCAGCGAATTTCTGAAACGATCCGCAGACGAAGCGTACGCCGCAGAAGACTTCAACCGTTCATTCGATCTGTACGAGCAATACCTGACGCTGAATCCCAACGACACCAAGGTTGAAGAGACAATTTCACAAATTCTGGAAGATCACGGCAACAGCGCAAAATCTTTGCAGCGTGCCTTCCAGATCAACGAGCAGCTGCTGCTAAGCGATAAGTCCAGAGATGACATCCGCCTGCGGCAGATCCGTATCGCTGAACGTCTGGGGCGTTATTCAGACGCAGCCGTTCACCTGCAACACATGCGAGACCAACGGTCTGATCTGTCAGACGTGTGGTATTTTAGTGGTATTGTTGCCAAAGATACGGGAGCCTTCGAAGACGCAATTTCGTACTTCTCGAATGCCATTGCCTTAAAGGATCCCGTCCCAGAGGCGTATCAGTTTCTGGCAGACCTGAAAACATCTGAATCAAAGGCTCCCGAAGAAGCTGAGCGTTTGCTGAATCAGATGATTGCCGAGACCGATTCACCAAAAACTCGACAAATTCGAGCTCAATGGTTGCTGGGACAGAATCGACAGGCGGAAGCCATTCCCGACCTTTGGCTGGCCATTGGAATTGAACCGAATGACGTAAAGGCCAATGCCCTGTTGCTGAAATCCATTCGACAGGCGGCCGCGAATGACACGGCCTTCAAATCCGACGAACAATATGGCCGGTTAATCAAACATCTGAATTCCGTCCTTTCAACAGATCCCGATCACCCTCGCCTAAGAATGTATCTATCGTCCGCACTGTGGGCGACCGGCCAGCACGCTGATGCCATCAAAAACCTGCGATCCGTCATCTCACGTGACCCACGGCAGTTTGAAATGTACGAAGTGCTGGTGGACTATCTGGTCAGCGACCGCCAATACGCTGAAGCTCAGCAGCTATTCGATCAAATTCCGGAACGAGCGATTGCTCGCGGTCGCCGCGAATTTATGCGTGGACGACTGCTGATGTCTCAAAAGAACTGGCAGGAAGCCATCGACGCCTTCGACCTGGCAATCGGATTTTCGAACGAAGACACCAACATCACGTCGCGTGCAAGAGTGTGTCTGGCACTTTGTCGTCGAGAATCCGGCGACAATGTTGCGGCCATGGAAGCCTATCGCATGATCATTCAGTCGAACCCTGACTACGAAGGTGGTCGCCTGGGAATGGCGTCTGCCTATCTTCGAGCCGAACAGCTTCCGTTGGCCATCGCGGAATACCGACAGCTGCTACACGTAGACGGTGTGCCGGAATTTTTGAGCAACCTGATGATCAAGTACAATCTGAGTCTGCCAGTTCGACAGCGAAACTGGTCAGAGGTGCGTGAGCTGCTACAGGACGAAAACCCAATCGTGGCAGACCCCGTACAGCGAAGCCTGCTGCAGGCCGACCTGCTGTTTGCGGAAGGATTTCCAGCTCAGGCCATGGACCACCTGGACCGCGCAGCCAGACGTATGCCGGACCGACCGGAAATCGAACGAGCTCGCCAGCGACTATCCAACGTGCACGGCGACCGACTGCAGCAGCGTGTCCTGGAAGTGCTGGCAGAAGATGCTCGAAACACAGAAGGGCATATCAGTATGTTACGTCTGTATTTCGCACGACAGGATATGGCTGGAATGACAATCTGGATTAACAATTTGTTAAGCGGAAAGTCCTACCCGCAACTTACAGAACAGGAACGCAACAGGATCTTTGCAGAATCAGCAACCATCGTGGCTGACGCCGAACTGGTCACTCGTGGCCAAAGCGATCAACTGAGTGTGCTGCAGGGATTTGTCGCAACTGCATGGCGGCAACTCTCAGTAAACGGACCGGAATACCTCAGAAAATACGTGCGATTTGTGGGCGTACACCAGTCAGCGAAAAATGCATTAACTGTTGCGGAATGGGTTAAAGCCAACGCAGACATTCCAACTCAGGCAGCTTGCTGGGTTGAATGCCTGAAAGCAGACGCCAAAGACACTGATGTCCAAACGAAGGTAACGAACGAACTTGTCAGTTTGATTCGCCAGTCTCCGTCTGACATGAGCCTGCGTTTAACCTACGCAGAAAGCCGCATCCTGATGCAACAATACGCTGATGCGGAAACACTGCTGACGCAGATTGTCAAATTCGATCCGGAAAATGGCAAAGCCTTTGAACGCATGGCATGGCTGGCTTCGCTGGTGCAGAAAAATGCGTCGAATGCCTTAGAACTGTCCGAACTGGCTTCACGCTTTCTTCCCGGTGACCCGCAGGTTCGCAGCGTGCGAGGCCTTGCCCTGGCAGAAGCCGGCGAAATCGATCGCGGCCTGGAAGTGCTGCTGTCGATTCCACCACACGAACTTACAGTAGCATCACAATTGTATCAGGCCAGAGCCCTCATGCTGGCCAATCGAACTGTCGCAGCAAAGGATCTTGTGCTGGAACTAAGCCAGGAGAAAACAGTCTCTCAACTTGATCCAGCCGAAGTTCGATTGCTGACAAAAATGCAACAGGACCTTCAGGTACAGCCTGGAAATCCATCTAAACAAACGCAGTCGCTACTTTAATGGCAACTGCGACATATCTCATGAACACAACGCAGGCCTGAATTTCCCGAACGTCGCGGAAGAACCTTCATTCAGAAACCTGCAAAGCCCCCATGGCGGTCGCTTGTGTCGCACACAGCAGATCAGCAAATGCGTTCATTCAGGCGATTCCGTTTCATCTTCGATGGAATAGCCATCCGGAACCGAAGGCGCTGCAATTTTTCTTGTTGTTTCCGTCAGCATCTCCCACTCCGCTGACGGAGTGTCTTCGGCGACCAATCGACTGACCATTTTGTCTTTAGACAATTCATCGATGATATAGACCGAGCTGACCGAGTCATCGCCGATGAGAGTCTCCATAAACGCACGCCCCATTAGTGTCCATCTGGACCGGCCGGAATAGCGAGCGTATATCTTTTCACTTTTGTCGACGACCACACCATTGAAGGCACATGAGCCGTCCAGCTCTCTTTTAATTAAGTTGTAATAAGTCACATCGGGATCGCCCTCATTCAACTCATACCAATGTTGACACAACAGATCGAGAGGCACGGCATCGGCGGCAATAGCCTTGTCTAACTCTTCCAGCGACGCAGCATCCAGTGACTTTCGCAGACCTTCCAGCTCTTGTCTGGCCTTATCATCGATGATTGAATTTGAGATCTGCACGGCAATGGACTTCGCAAGCGATGCAGTCAGCGCGGGTTGCGTCTTTAGCCATTTCCGCCCCAGATCAGTCTTATAAAACGTCATCAGCGTCTGCAATTCGACGTCCGAAAACTCAGCCTCCAAAGTTGCCTGTGTCGCACGCTGCAAGACCTGAACCTGAGCCTTCGCAAGATATTGCTTCCCAAGCTCCCTCACAACAACAGCGATCTGCTGGCGTTCGGCAACCGTTGATGCGTTTGGAACTGGCACATCGGGAACGACAGACACCATCGCATCCAGAAACCGACTCAGTAAGTCATCGGAAACAAGAAGTGAGGCCAACTCATTTGCCGGCCCCTTGTCGCTAGAATCCTGAGCAAAAACAAGGGAAGAACCAACAGCGAAAGTGACCAAAAACATATACCTGAGCAGCCCGAACATCATTCTCACCATTACCATTTCGGTTAATGTTAAAGAAACACACGTACTCTCGCCCGTGCGTTGTCATGGTCGAAGAAGTGCGAATGAAAGTCAATTCCGCGCTCCCGATGGCCAACACCGGCCGGCTGAGAACTGAACTTAGCGAGCGGTTGCAGTCGGCTTATTCACCCTGGTGTTTTAGTAGTACAAGGCTGCAGACTCCAGCAGTCAGGCGGCACCGTAGCAATACCTCAGGCGTAACTCAGCAACAAAACGCCGTGAAGCCGAACGACTACAGGTGGAACGCAGCCCGTTCTAATCAACCTTCCTTCAGGCAATAAATTTTCCGACTCTGTTCCGGCCGCAAATAAAATTTGATAAACCTAACGCAAGGTTTAAAGCTGGCTCATAACCTGATGCGTGCGTGAGCCTTTAACTTTCCACCTTAGGTTGTGACAACATCAGAAGTCCGTCTGCAGTTGTGCAACTTCCCCATGTTCTGAATTCCTCGAAATGTCAATAGAAAGCTACGTTGATGGAGCACTCGGGTCTTCTGCCCAACATGTTTCGAAAACTGTTGTTGCTGCCTGCATTCGTGAGTCTATTTGTTGGCATCATGCCAAACTCGCTCAAAGCTTATGACGCGTTGGATGCGATTCGCAAACGTGGCACGTTGATTTGGGGAGCGGACCAGGAAGGTGGTGGCCCCTTCGTTTATCCGAACCCGGAAAACCCCGAAGCTCTGGTGGGCTTTGAAGTGGAACTGGCGGAATTGATCGCCGCTCATCTGGGAGTGAAGGCCGAGTTTGCTCAGGGGCAATGGGACAAACTGCCGGACATTATGGAACGCGGCGATATCGATATCGTCCTGAACGGCTATGAATGGACGCCCAACCGAGCCGAACGGTACGGGCTTTCGATTCCTTACTACATCTACGAACTTCAACTGCTGGGCAAAGTTGCCGACGACAGTCTGACTTCGTGGGACGACCTGTTGCAGCCTGTCGATGGCAGGCCTCGCAAAGTATCTGTATTGGGTGGCACGGCTGCTCAGGATTATGTCGAACAATTCGGCAAAGGCGCGATCGACCTGGCTTTGTTCGACGGCGCCACGGATGCGATGGAAGCGACCGAACTTGGACTCAGCGATGTCGACGCGAATCTGCAGGATCTTCCCGTGTGGACATTCTATGGCGAAGGCTACAAACGCCTGCGCCCAATCGGTCCTGCGGTTGGGCGAGGCTACTATGTGGTGATGACTCGCACCGCAGACACGGATCTTCTGAAAGCCGTCAACGAAGCTATTCTGAAAGCCCTGCAGGACGGCAGTCTGCGAGAAATCTTCACTCGCTATCGTATGTGGAATGAAACTCAGGCGGCTCGCGGGCTGGAAACAAATTCTAACGGTGGATTCGTTGGCAGCTTGATTTCGGGTGCACAAACGCAGCAGGAACTGGCCGAAGCAGAGGCCAATAGTTTCGAGAAGTCATCTGGCTGGGCTGTGATTTGGCAGCGAGGCGGGTTGCTGATCGATGCGGCTGGCATGACGGTTCTGCTGTCGGTTGTGGCCATGCCACTGGCCGTGCTGATCGGCTTGTTAATTGCTTTGGCACGTCTTTACGGCCCTGCCTGGTTACGGATTCCCGCGGCTTTTTATGTGGAACTTGTGCGAGGCACTCCGTTGGTGCTGCAGTTGTATCTGATCTACTTTTTGCTGCCCAAATTTCTGGACATGTTGTTTCCTGGCATGGGGCTTTCCATCAACGCATTTTCTGCGGCAGTGCTGGGGCTGGCAATAAACTACTCGGCCTACGAAGCGGAAATCTACCGCGGCGGAATCAAGTCGATTCCGAAAGGTCAGATGGAAGCCGCTATGTCGCTGGGAATGTCGAAGTCGTTGGCGTTGAGGCGAATAATCGTGCCTCAGGCAACTCGACTGGTGCTGCCGCCGATGACCAACGACTTCATCGCGTTGTTTAAAGACACGGCCGTGTGTTCGGTAATCACCGTCGTTGAGCTTTCAAAGATGTACTACATTCAGGCTCGCAGTGCTGGAGCCATCGTGGAACTTGGTCTGCTGACTGCCTTTCTGTATCTGGCTATGAGCTACCCGTTGTCGCTGTTGACGAATCGTCTGGAAAAAAACCTCAGCCAGGAGCGGCGTTCATGATCGAGCTGACCAACATCATCAAACGCTACGAACAACACGAAGTTCTGCGAGGCGTATCGCTGACTGTCGCAGATGGCGAAGTGTGTGTGCTGCTGGGGCCATCCGGCGGTGGGAAGAGTACTTTGCTGAGAACCATCAATGGCCTGGAAACCTTCGACAGCGGAACAATTCGAGTCGGCGATGTCACGTTGCCCGCAGCCGCCGGGCCGGAGCGAGAGCTTGCTTTAGGAAAGATTCGGCAACGAGTCGGTATGGTGTTTCAGCAGTTCAATCTGTTTCCGCACCGAACCGTGCTGCAAAACGTAACGGAAGCGCCGATTCATGTGTTGAAGCAGCCGAAGGATTCGGCCATCGCGAACGCTCGCAGGCTGTTGGATCGAGTCGGCATGCTGGACAAACAGAATGCTCGCCCGGGTTCGCTTTCCGGCGGGCAGCAACAACGAGTCGCCATTGCCAGAACTCTGGCGATGAGCCCGGAAGCCGTTCTGTTTGACGAACCGACCAGTGCTCTGGATCCTCGCACGACGGCGGAAGTCATCAGCGTGATGACAGATCTTGCCGCAGCTGGGCAGCGCATGATTGTGGTGACTCACGCGATGTCATTTGCCAGGACGGTGGCCCACCAGGTGCATATCCTGCACGCCGGCACCATCGCCGAATCCGGCCCGCCACAGCAGATCTTCGACGATCCTCAAACAGAAATTACTCGCGACTTCCTGTCAGAAGCCGACAATTGACTGGAGAGATAACAAGATCACAGAGGGCCCAAAGTTCGCATCGACGATCCGCCTCATTGAAGAGATGGCGATAATGCGTTTATTCACCAATCCGATACCCGCATGGTGACAACCGATAGCCCGGAATCCCAACCGCCAATCCAAGACTCACACAGGTTACCATCACCTATCAAAAGCGAGCGGCAGGGCGTCAGCCCTCCAAGTCCGCGCCGATCAAATAACGCGTACAAATCCACGTTGAGCAATCCGTGATGGACACGAAAAACACCTGACCAAGGCGCAGTTTGAATCTGCGGAACAATTGCTGGGGAACA
>CALFSX010000118.1 GCA_937916515.1 uncultured Planctomycetaceae bacterium
CCTTGACCCAGTGGCGTGGAATGCGGAAATAGATTGGAACGTTCGAATCGCCGAGTCGCTCCGTTGTCGCTACGAAAAAGATGCGAGTACCAAGCGTGCATCTCTTGAATAAAACTCCCAACAAGGGCTTCGCCCTTGACCCAGTGGCGTGGAATGCGGAAATAGATTGGAACGTTCGAATCGCCGAGCCGCTCTGTTGTCGCAGACCAGCATCCGTTGGGTGGGCACCGCCCACCACAGCCTGCCACTACCGTCGCAATCTACGCCAGCACGACTTCACAATTCGAAAAACGATCTTCGACAAATTGCGGCATGGTGTTTCCGTCCATGCCCAGTTCCACCTTGTACGCTTGATTTCGGCCAGCTTCTTTGGCGGCGTACAACGCTTCGTCGGCAAGGCCCACCGGGTCGGCGGAACTCTTCACCAGTCGAACGTCGTGAGCAACCGCGGCTCCCACAGAAATTGTCGGCAGCGGGCGAGGAATCGTTGGGGCTTCGTGAAGTGCCAGCACGGTTTCACGAATTCGGCGAAGCACAATATCAATTTCGCCCGGACGGCAGCCGCTGCAGATAACGGCGAATTCGTCGCCACCAAAGCGAGCGACAAGGTCGTATGATCTCAAAGATGCTCGCAACGCTTTCCCAACATGATTTAACGCTGAATCTCCGGCCGCGTGACCGTAGGTGTCGTTAATCTGTTTAAAGAAGTCCAGATCCACAAGCACAACAGATACAGAATGCAGGCCTCGGCTTGCTCGGTTGAATTCTGCATCCAGGTGATAGTCGAAAGCCTTGCGATTGGGCAGGCCGGTGACGGCGTCGCCTTGAGCATTCTTCATTGACTTTTGAATCGACTTCCAGCTGACCAGCACGTCTGAATCAGTGATGATTCCCAGCAAAGCGCCGTTGCGAGATACCTTTGTGTATTGAGAACTTTCTTCCGGGGTGCTGGGTGGCCCGTTGTCGGCTTCCAGAAGTTCGGGCACTTCGATTCGGCTTTGTAATGCAGAATCGGCTGGCATATCCATCCAGCGTCGCATTTCAAAGGGATTGGGGTGAGTAATCCGGCGCAGTACGTCTGCCGCCGCAAGAACTCCCACCGGGCGTCCTTCTTCGTCTTCGACAAACAGGTATGGCCGACCGCCATCTTCTGTTCGCTGAAACACTTCAACAAGCCGGGCATTCGCTTTGACACTGCAATGCGAAGCCAAAACCTCTGATCCTTCGATCAGGTGAGCGCTGTGAAAATCCATAATGTCCTGTTTATCCGTGTTTGCAACAGTGCCATTGACGTTTCAGAATCGAACTTCGAGGTGGCGGGCATTGTCGGCGAATGACGCCGTTCGCCCACACAGCACCAGCGATTCGAATCGATCGTTGTCAGGCTGTTCTGCTGAACTGAATGGGGGTGATAAGTTTGAATTTAACAAGCGCTGAAGAATCATGATGACGATCATGAATCCTGCCGTGGCGCAAGTGGCAACGTGGTGTGGCCCGCGACGTTTTACTGTGAACGCTGAGCGGTTGAACTGCTGCGTGATTCCATGGTTTGAAAGTTTGGAGCTGCAATTCTGGCGGAATTCGGTGCGGCACCTACCTGGTAACCATAGATGTCGTGGATCTTGCCTTCCGATGCCGGAAATCTTCGCTGGCACGCCAGACAGTGGCAGATCATTTCCGGTTGATTAAACACAGAACCACAGTCGTTGCATTTCATGCAGCCTTCCACCTGGTCAAAGTCTGCTCCCACAACCAGGTCGTTGGTGCGACACTTGGGGCACGAAAGCCCGTCGTTGGCTGACGAACGGAATTCCGATTCCGGGCCCACGTGAGCACACGCGTAGTGGTGAATCAACGACTCATGGTCCACCCAGGCACTGCCGCAGGATCCGCAGCCTGGTCGAAACGTCGGCACAGCTTCGCAGTCGGGGCACACGATGATTCGGTCCAGCGGAACTCGCTTCGTGTCCGGATCGTTTTCCCAACGAGCAACCCGGTTTTCATAGCGGCCAAAGGTAAATCGGTGAGCAGCCGCATCGTAGGTGGGCACAATATATTCCGGCTCTTCCGCAGTCGTGTCGCCAGCTTCTGCCAGAGTATGTGCCTTGTCGATGCGTCGCACCTGATCTGCCGGAACGATGTTCGCTCGCATTCGCAGTTCGCGAGGTTCAAACGGAGCGACCAGTAAGTCTGTGGCACCGGCAATTAAGGCTGCCGCACCGTGAGTCAGTTCTGCTTCGTCAAAGATCATGATCACGCTGACTTCTTCACGTGAACGCAGTGTGCGAATATTTCTGCACAGTTCCGTGCCTTGAATCTGCTTGCCGAAGCCTCGCAGCAGCACCAACGAAACCGTTGGATCTGCCTGCAGAATCTCCCATGCCTGCTGGCTGGAATCTGACACAACGAATGGACGATTCGCGTCTTCCAGCGTTGAAATGATCGTTTTTAATGTTGAGATCTGATCATCAACAATGAGTGTAGTCTGTGTGCCCATTTTTCTGTCCCTTGTTCTTATTTGTAACGCTTAGCGGTTGCCGGTCTCAGCAAAGATTCAAGGTGTGTGTCAAGTTGCAGCGTTTGCTGACAGTTGTTGTGAGTTAAGGATTGATGAAAATGAATTCTGCAATTCCGCAGAAACGAAGTCGTGACTCAGTGTTCCTGTTGAACGACTGGCAAAGCCGTACGCTTTGTCCGCGTGCCTGAATTTACCGTGTTTTAATGCGACTATCCTCGCCCTGCAAAGTGAGGCAGCTTGGCGACCGCTCCAATCGACATGCGTTTGTCACCAGCAAGTTCAGCCGGAGGTTGAACGCGGATTGGCAGCAATTTGACGTCTTTGCGATAGAACACTTCGATGTTGCTTGGTGGCTGGCGATGTTCTGTGCCGATGGCCGTTACCTTGCATGGTACGAGGTCTGTGAATGGTTCGATTTTCAGCTTAACGGTGTCACCCACTTTGTACTTGTCTGTGATTTCCTGAGGCAGATACAGTTCAATTTCCAGAGACGATTCTTCGATGACGCTGAACAGTGGTTCGTGAGACTTCACGCATTCGCCAGCAGGATGATGACGGTGCAGCACGGTTCCATTGACGGGTGCTCGCAGTTCACCCTGCGATGCCCAGTCGCGAATTCGCTTGGTTTCGTTTAACAGCATGTCGACTTTTGCGACCAGTGGAGCGAGTTGTTCAGCACCGAGTCGAGGACTATTAGCTGCCGCTTCGGCTCGATCTTTCAGCACTTTCAAAGCCTGCTGCACGGAAGCCAGCTTTTCCTGTTGAGCCTGTTCCTGAATAACCTGAGTCTTCAGGTCGACTTCTCTGGCGGCTTTGCTTTCAATCAGTGCTTTGGTTCGTTCCAGTTCGTTCCGGATGACTCCCAGATCGCCGTTGGTTTCAAAAACCTGTCCTGCGCCTTCATAGAAGTCGGCCAGCGACTTGCTCATTTCCGTGTCCTGCACCTGAGCCTGCCATTGTACTTTGGCGGTTTCCGCGTGCAGCGTTGCTTCTGCAACTCGCAGTTCGTCTTCGATGCGTTCCAGCTTTTGTTCGTTTTCCAGATCGAAAACGGTTGCCAGACGGACGTCCTGTCGTACTTCGTCACCTTCTCTGACATGAACGTATTTCAGCACGCCACCAATCGGCGCTGAAATTTCAATCACCTTTCCGGTGACGACTCCATAAGCCTGATAGCGAAGCAAAGAATCCCACACAGTGGCAATGCCACCAGCACAGGCCGCGAACATTAAACCAGCGATCAAAAGTCGACCTCGAGGTCGCGTCCGCAGTGCCTTCGGAGCAGCTGCGGCGGCGGGTGCCGTTCGACTGGGTTCCGTTATAGGTTTCTCTGCTGGCTGGAATCGAAACTGATTTCTCAGGTCTTTGGAATTGGCATTTGTTGGTGTAGTCATGATAAATCGATCACTCGACAGGCGGTTTCTTGCTTTGCCGTTTCAAATTCTGCAGGTCTCCACGCAAGAACTGAGCAGATGAAACGATGAACGAAAGAAACATAGGTTGCCGAAATGGAACACCCACAGCCAGGGTGATGCCAAAAGGAAACTTCGGGTAATCCCGCACCGAGTTTTTCGGCGGTTGCGCGCGCGACGATTCTGACGATCGTTCCGGCTGGTTCGCTTCTGCCGGACTGTTCACTGCTTTGCTCTGGTCTGATGATTCCGCAGCAGGCTCTATTTACTGGCTGTTTCATACAGCCGCTGTGGCTGGCAAAGTCACCCCGACACAAACTTCTTTGCACCGTTCACTGACCGACATGCTGTTCCGCGATTCCTTTAATTGCGACGACTTTACGGAAGTGGATTTCAGTTGACGTGGGTATGTTTGCCCACAGCGTTTTCACCAATTGTGAGCTCGCTGATGGCAGTGTGTTGCGGACACGTCGTTCGCCCTGCACTCACTGATTGACCAACTGTGCCCACCTTGAAAATGCAACATCTGGAACGACAAGCACGTTTGTCGAGCAAGTCCGTTTATGAAGCTCGGTTTGTGTAAAGGATAAGGTTCCTTTGAAAGCTAAATACTATCCCCACGTGACGTTTCTGGCCGGAACAGCGCTGCTGCTGGGACCATTGTGCCTTGTACTGTTGCTGTCTCGTTCGTCGCTTGACTACGAAGTTGACCAGCAACTTGCGGCCATCAATACAAGAATTGATCCGGAGATCGGCAAGGAAATCGCCGCGGTCATCAACGACACTGCATCCATCACTGCAGATGCAGCGTTGGCGGCGAATGACAGGAAACCTTCTGAACAGCCGGCAAAGCCCAACTTCACGTCAACAGCGACAACGCCTCAGACAGCACCCGCGCCGGTCGTTCCTGAACCGTCGTCCAGCAACACGCGAGTTGCGATGCGCAACAGAAACGGCGGTGAAGCAGATTCCCTTTTGAATATTCCAGAAGGACACATACAGCCGCGTCGCATGACCGACACGGACGCTGTGCTGGACATGGCCAGTCTGGATGTCGCCGATATCGATAGGTCCAACACGGAAGAAGCGAGTTCGGACATGTTTCCTGAACCTCGCCTGGAAGTTGTTCCAATTCCTTCCGGCACCAGTTCGTTGGCTGGTCTGACAAAGCCTGTCGAAGATTTCATTGAACCGATCATTACGGCTCCATCACACTTCGGTGCCACCGGACACCTTTCCATGACGCACGGCGGCAATGGAGCGATGGCGGGAACGGCCATTCCTGCCATCGCGACCGTCCCTAAGTTACAGGCAGACGAAGATGACAGCTCAGCAGATTCTGGCGCTGTTGGCCGCATGGAAAACACCGATGCGGCCAACAAGCCCGTTGTCGTTGCTTCAATAGACAGCGATTCTAAGCGTGCAGAATCGCCGGAAAGCTCCAGCAAAAGAACGCCGCGATCGCGTGCTGCAAAGGCAAAAGCTGATGAGGAGGAAAAGAAGATTCAGGAACAGATTGCCATGTCTTCTTCAGCAGCTGACACCAGTCGCATGATGAAGGATGGCACCTTTGGAGAAGCACCTCCCGAAGTGATGGAAAACATTATTCTGCAACAGCCTCTGGAATCGCGTCCGGTGGAAAGAATGGAAAACGTGGTCGCCGTTACAAAAGCCAAAGGCTGGCCGGTGGCACTGGTGCGTTCTGACCTGCCCGACGACGAATGGTGGGTGCAGCAAATGGTGGGAATTCGCGGCAACGCGTTTGCCGCCAGAGTAAACTTTGGAAATGAACATTCCATTTCGGGTAGCGTTTATCACCTTGTGTTTGTGTTTCTGGATTCACCTGATGAAGTGCGGCGATTCAGAATCGCCGCACTTCAAGAAGCTTCCTGAAGGAATTCGCCACACTCGTGAATTTACGTTTGTCCGCAGATAGAACAATCTACATTTTGTTAGCCACAGTCTTAGCTCGTGTGAACCACCCCACCTCGTCCGGCTTCTGAATCCCGCTGCCACAAGTCAGCGAAATTCGCAGATAGTTTTCAAAGACAGCAGGTTCGATGAATACGGGCCGCTTGATACGTTAGAAGATGTTACAGGTCAGGAATACTCACGTGATTCAATCCAGCAATGAACACGATTCATCGTTCACCAAGAGTTCTTATCAGAACGCCAGCGCGGATGCATCCAGCCATCTTCCGAAAGATTCTGCTGCGCACTACAACGCGGCAACTCTTGCGTTCGCGACTCAGGTGGTGATCGATTGCGGAGTGCCGCAGATGCTGCAACTGCCGGGAATCGATCACGACGAACACAACCTGGCGTACGAATCCGGAGCACGAATTGACAAGGTTGTGTCAAAACCAGTGCCAACTGCTTTGCCAGTGACACCCGCAAACGTCGAAACGAAGCCACCGGAAGCTTCGGTCAACAAAGCGCGAACACCGTTAACCACGCCCATCGCAAAGCGAACTCTGAATCGCATCGCTCCCAGAGCGGGCTCGAAGTCGTTGCTGTGCAAGCATCGACTGATGGCCAAACGTGATGAATTCGCGTCTCACGATTCCACCGCTGCGGAATCGACAGAAATCCCAGCCACAAAACCCATTGCTGTGGCGTCCATTCAATCTGCTGCAGATACGCAACAGCTTGCGAAAGTGGCAGCCCCGAAGTCTCCTAAGCGGACCGTCGCACCAACGCCTGACACGGCAAACGAAACCAACTGCCCAGCAGATTTGAACACTGTTAAAATGCCAGCCACGCACAAGGCGGCTCTTAAAGACAGGTCGACCCCACGCTCTGCCAACGCAGCGGCATCAGACGCCGCCGCGTTATTGGCATTGGCTGTTGCGACCAGTGCGGCAAAGACGGAACGCAGTCATCAGAAGACCGACAGGAAGCGTGCTAGAATCGCAGCCGCTCGATTGTCGCCGATGGTGCCCGCTGCGCTCATATTTCCAGAAACCAACGCGACTGAAGGTTTTCTGGCGACAGCCGTGACAAAGCCGACTTCCGAAGGCAAGTCCGCAAAATCAGCGAAAGGAAAGTTGAAGGGCGCTGCTGTCGCGGCTTCCATCGCATCTGTCGCTGCTGTGCCTAAGGCTGCTGAGGCACAACAGGAGGAGCTCGATTTCAGTTCAGCGACATCCACGTTTTCCGTCGCTGAACCGGAACCTCAGGAAGAAGAATGCTACACCGACTGGTTTGAGCGAGTCGTCGTAAAAAACCGTTGGGCGACCTGGTTCACCACGTTCTACGTACATTGGCTGCTGCTGCTTGCTCTGACGGTGATCATCGTGCATGGCCCCGAAAAAGCGGCTAATCTGTTAATCAACGCAACGATGGCCAGTGTCGATGAATTTGAAACACCCGCGTTTGAAGTGGATGTTTCAGGTCCGGCACCTCAGACTGAACCAGAACCAGTTGCCGAGCCCGTGAAAGTTAACGAGTTCAAAATTGAAGAAAAGGAAGTGCAGCTAAGCGAATCTTTGCTGGACCAGTTGTCTCCCAATGGAGACATTCCTGCCGCATCAGAAAGTAGTTCCTCCGCAGACGCTGAGCCAAAACCAACAAAGCGAGCTCTCAATCCGGCTCCGGCATCTGCAATCTCGGAAGGCAGCTTTTCTGTCTGGACCGAACCAACTTATCCGGTCGCGGGGGAGCCGTATCGAATTATCATTCAGGTGTGTTTACCGGATGGAATTCAACGCTACAACATCGCAGACCTGGAAGGCGTGGTGGTTGGTAGTGACGGCTATCGCAAGCCAATTCCCGGATCGCTAAGAGGCTTTCTGCCCGTGGAAAACGGTTACGGTCGTTTGATTATTCCGATTGTCAGCGCCGACGCAACAGTGAAGGATACGGTCTATATTCGCTCAAAGCTGCTTAAGGAAGCTCAAAAGCTGCTGATCGAATTTTAGACGTGCAGTCAGACAGCTTTCAGCGGCGAGCAATGTTCGCCAGGGGATTGCGTTCAGCGTATTTGCTGAGAGCGCTGGAAACAGGAGTTACGACAAGGCAATCCGAACGGTCGTGACCTGTGAATGTGGCCCGTTCATGCCGCAGTGGCTAAGCGGCTTCCGCGTAGTCGGTTGTGGATTCGTCTTCGTCATCAGTACCGGCAAGTTTTGCCAAAGCTTTTTCCAAAGCCTGTTTGCCTTTTGTACTGATTTGGTAACGTAGGCCGAGATTGCTGCTGGAAATTTCGAACTGCAGGAAGCCTAACGCAATCAGCTGACCGTGCAGCTTGGTCAGATCCTCCTTGGCAAAGTTCTCTAGTTCGTTAATCCGCTCCAGCCATCCATCAAAGTTCTCAACGGACGCCTTTTGAGTGGCCGCTCGCATTGCATAAGCCTGCATGATCGGCAGGTTATGCTCGTTTAGCGAATCAAGTTGAAGTTGAAATGGAGTCATACCGCGATTTATCGACGACAAAGCGGTTGACTTACACAATCACGTCGGCCTGCGGAACGACCGTTGCGATTTGGTTATATTCGCTGACCGTTAAAGTTTGACTGTTCTCTCTGGCTACTCAGCGACAGCCCGCATCACGCTGGAAAATTGAATCACAGGGGCGATCGCGAAGGACGCGCAGTCGCCTGTGCCGCTATGCCTCTGAGCCTCCTGCCGAATTCAGCGGTTCAAAAAAATGCGACCTGATTTCAATGCGCAGAATTCATCTTTGCCGCTCCGTCAATTTCTGTCAGGTTCACTGCGTCTTCCTTTTGGCGAAGCAGCACATACATCAATGTCAGGCCAGACAGAAACGCGGCCAGTTGCAAAGCGTTGGGAAGTTGCTGCAGCATCGTTTGAGTATTCAGCAGCACAACTTCGGGAATGTCGGTGGCCGCTTTTATCGGCGGGCGAAATCGAGCAAACACGTTGGGCATTCTTGACGCGATTAAAGAAGAGGCAGCACCAACAATTCCCCAACCAATCAACTTCGCAATTAAAGATGCCAGCACGACCTGAAACAGATACCACAATGCCAGCAACTTGTGCGACAGAAAATAGTTCACTCCACGGCTTAACGCATCAGCCCCGCTGCAGTCGTCCGTTCCAATCGCCCCCAAAGAAAGCCACCAGCCAATCACCATCGTACTGGCTGCCAGTATAGCGACGATGGCCAGCACAAGAATCACCGGCCAGCAAAACCAGGACAGTTGAGCAACCCAGTTTTGTGCTTCAGAAGCCATTCCGGCCAATGCCAACGGAACCACAACCAGAGCGACCAGGCCGATTGCCAAAAATGAAGCCAGCAGCATCGCCAACAATCGATTTGCCGAATACTTGATGGCAGCTATCGGTCCCGTGCGACTGCTGCGGCAGAATTCCGTGGCGGTGGATCGAGCAATCGCGACACCGAAAATTCCTACAAGCAACATGTTCCACGTGAGCAACAGAAACTGAAATCGACTTCCATGATGCAGCAAACTGCCCGTGCTGGAAACGATTGTCGCAATTTGTTCAGGCACGACAACTTCGACGGAATTGTGTCCGATCTGAGAAGCGATGTCGAACGGCAGGTCGCCTGTGGCCCTCTGAATTCTGTGGCGACGCGCTGTTATGGTTTGAGCCGACGTGTTGCCTGATTCAGCGTCAAACAGTTCCTGCGGTTCCACCGTCGAAAACAACATTAAGACCGCGACGGGTATAAGAATGCGGATTCGAAACGCCATCCGCACTGAATTCCAAAGATGGATTCCCGGAAACAGTTTGGCCCATTCAACGCGATTTACCGCGACTAAGTCGGTATTCAAAGCACATATCCTTATGAAGCAAAAGCAACCGCACACACGCCGCCGCTTGTTGTTCGCAAGTATAGCAAAGAATCAAATCGCATGCCTCCATTTGAAATGAAGCCCCACAGGTGTCCGGCTAAGCCGCAGACCCAGCACGTGTATAATTTGTTTGGTGGGCCGCATGTTTGTGATTGGTGGGCAATGCCCACCCTACTTGACTGAGCTTGTGAACGTAACCCCGCGGTTTCGTTCGTACCTCGCTCCAACCACCGCCACCCTCGCCTACCGATCAATGGGGATTCATTCTTTTTGCCTGGAATCTGCTAACCAGCGCACTCGGCGAGAAACGCCCGCTTCAACATATCCCATCGAAACTACGCCATCGCCCGCCGGGGCGTCCCGGCCCCGGCAGTGATGAGGTGGAAGCGGTTTTCTGTGGGTGCGGATTGGCAGACGGCCGATGTCATGGCTTTGCGGCCTTGTTCGATGAGTAAAGCGGGATCGGAAAAGTCGTACCATGGAGTATAGGCGACGTCTGGTCGAATGATGACGTCGGCGATGGGTTTGGAATACGCACGCAGAATGGGTTCTCCGATATCGTACAGTCGCATGAAGATGTCGGCGGCGGTCGAGCATTCGGTGATGGGTTCAACGTTGCTGCCGACGTCGACGGCGATGGTCATGTCGGCGGAGTACGATTTGGCAACGTCGGCAGGAATGGCGTCGATCATACCGATATCGCATAGCAACATGTTGCCCCATTTGATGGGAGGAAACACTCCCGGAATGGCGGCGGAGGCCATGACGGCGGCTTGCAGCGGGCCTTCCGTGAGGACGATTTTTTTGCCGGAGTACAAATCCAGAGCAACAATGCTTAGCGGCGTGCTGGTGTCGCGAATATCGATGTCAGGAATTAGCGCATCAACAACTTCCTGCATGATATTGGCTTCGAGCAATGCCGGCTTACTGAACAACGCCGCCAGCTTTCGACGAGCTCCGATGTACTTTTTTACCTGGTGGTACCATGCGAACAGGCCGGACGCACCTGGTTCGTCGGCTTTGGGAGCCGCCATAAACAATGCTGCCTGTTTGGACTGAAAACGTTCTGACGTCAGATATTCGGTCACGTGAGACTGCACGGCGGCCGTATCGGGATCGACGGCGCAGAGTGCTCCCGCAAGTCCGCCGATGCTGACACCCACATAGCGTTGAATGCTGATGGGCATTTGATGCAGGACTTCAATGACGCCCAGATGAGCGATTCCGCGAGCGCCGCCACCTCCAAGGGCAAGCACTGCTGCTGGGTTTTCAGATGCAATGATCATGGTGACCTCGAACGACGTTAGTGTAGCCGATCTTGTAAGGTGGGCACCGCCCACCATCCTGTTCAGAACGATCTCTTTGGTGGGCGGCACCCGTTGGAATTGGTGGGCGATGCCCCCCCTTTACGGAAACATCAATATTTCATAAGCACTTCCTCTGATTCCACGTCGTGTAAAGCGGCCCAACCACCTTCGGCGATTGCGGCACCCAAGTCTGTTACTCGACGGAAATCTTTTCCCGTCGGCAACGTTCCCATCATGCGATGACGCAGGTGAGTACAAAGTACGGCCGCTGCGGATCGCGTGACTTCACATTCAGACTTCGCACCGTACAGGCTGACCACCAGCATTGTCACCGCGTCCTGAACGCGAAGTGATGCCTGAGCCATGCTGCACTGTCGGTCGGCAAGTTTCAGCTGATAAGTTCTCATCATGTGGCTGATGTCGAAACAGGAATTGCTAAGAAATTCGCGAGCAAACTCGGCATGCTTCTTCAGATCAAGCGGCATGCCGTGCATCGAATCGCGACTAACTCCCATCAGACGTCGCCCGGCATACCATTTTGCATACGCCGACACCGGGCCACGCAGCTTCCACAGGTGACCTGGGTTCATCAGGTTTGGCTGCTTGATGCCGGCATCAAACAGAATTCGTCCAATCGATTCGAAGTACTCTTTTCCGTGCTGTTTAACCAGCGATTTGAAGAAGGCCATGCCCAGCATTTCGCCTTCGCCTTCGTAAATACACGGAGCCAGAAACTCATGAACGTTGTCACCAAACAAATGCCCACGGATGAACGAACGTCCTCCGTGAGTCTTCATGAACAATTCAATCGCCGCCTCTTTCTGAGCTTCACTGCCGAAGATCTTGGCGATGATGCATTCCATTTCGCCTCGATAACCCTGATCAATCAGCCCTCCGCACCACTGGACGAGTGCGTCGCAACCGACGATCAGTCCCGCCATGTGCCCAATGCGTCTCTGTACGAGCTCGCGGTTGGCGATTGGCTGTCCATAAGTTTTGCGGAAGCCAGCCCACGGCAGCATACTGGCCAGCATCGTTCGCATCGTGCCACCCGCGTTGGCGCACAAAGCGACTCGGCCGAGGTTAAGGCCATGATACGCAATCGTAAGTCCGTCGCCGATGTCCGGAGTCAGCAGGTTTTCTGCGGGTACACGGAAGTCACGGAAGATCAACCCGTTGTTGTGAGCTCGGCGAAGCGCGTACAAGCCGTACTCGTTCAGGCGGAACGATTCGTTCTGTTCTTCCGGCAAGTCAACAATCAGCACCGCTGGCTTGTCGTCGATTTTGCAAACCAGCCCGATGGTGCGACCGGGAATTGCGTTTGTGATAAACAGCTTTTCTCCGTTCACAACATAGTTATCACCGTCCAGCACGGCCGTGGTCTTCAGGGCTGTCAAGTCGCTGCCAGCTCCCGGTTCTGTTAGAGCGAATGCAGAAAGTCGCCGTCCGCTGGCAAGCAATGGCAGGTACCTTTCTTTCTGAGTCGCTGTTCCAAAAGTGCGAACCGGGTCGACGGCTCCGATGCAACCATGAACCGAAGCCAACCCTGCAACCGTTGGTTCGATGGTTGCCATTCGAGTAAGAAACGCTGCGAAGTGCTGGAACGGAAGTCCGCAGCCGCCGTAACGTTTGTCAACCAGTGCTCCCCAGTAGCCAGCGGTGCCGAGTTCTGAAAGAACTGTGTTCGTCAGCTTTCCGTGCTCGTCATACAGAGTTCCATCTCGCTTGTGCTTACGAACCACATGCAGACACTCGTTGATCAGCTGCCGGACTTCCGGAGCCATCTGCGGCGCATCAATGTAGAACAGGTCCGTCGGCACGCGACGTTCCCAAACGGCTTTGTGAACAGGACTTGCCGTGGTCCGGTGACGTTCGGCAAACATGGTTTCGACCTGATCGTCAGCCGTGTCCAGTACTCCGGTGCGTCGAGCTTCATCGGCTGACTTGCCTCCGAGTCGAAGGGCTGTTTCGGCAAACGAAACGTTATCGGATCGCTTAGGATCATTCGCTTCATTTACGTTTTTGATGTCGATACTCATGGTATATCTCCCTTTCGAAAATGACGTTTCTATTCGGTGGCTCGTGATCCCGTTTGAGTTTGAAAGTAGAGTCTCTGACGACCTGATCAGCCGCCGGGCGTTAGCCCCGGTTATCTGTTGCAAAGAACCGGGGCTAACGCCCGGCGGCTGATTTCTTTGGTTTGTTCCTAAATCACGTTTTGCATTTCACCTCTCAGCTTCTTAACCGCACTCGGCTAATCAAACATTGTTCAACATATCCCGTCGTTCCAAGCCACCGCCTGCCGAGGCGTCTCGGCAAAACCGGGGCTAACGCCCTGCGGCTGATTACATTTGGTTTGCGACTAAATAGTGGTTTGCATCTCACCTCTTAGCTTCTTAACCGCACTCGGCTGATCAAACGTTGTTCAACATATCCCTTCGTTCCAAGCCACCGCCCGCCGAGGCGTCTCGGCAGACATCGCCTGTTGGGGCGACTTGGCCGGGGCGGGTGAAGCGTCTTCCGTGACGGGCGGCGAGTACGTGTAGGTTGTTGTTGAGAGCTTCGTTGCCGATGGTTTCGGCGAGTGTCATGGGGCCGCCTCGAAATGGGGCGAAGCCTGTGCCGAGCACCATGGCGAGGTCCGCCATCCATGCTTCTGCGACAACTTCTTCGTGCAGGCAGAATCCCACTTCGTTAATCATCGGGTAGATCAGGCGTCTCTGTATGTCGGTGAGACCGTCGGGCAGAAACACGCCGACGTTGGGATAACCCATTTTGTCTGAATTTGAGTCCGCAAGTTTGGACTCGCCGCTGTTGATTGCCAGCGGCTTCAGATTCAACTCTGCCAGGTCTGTTGTGTCGCTGCGTTTGCCTTCAATATATTCGTAGAAGCCTCGTCCGCTTTTGCGGCCCGTCCATCCGCGAGCCACCATGGCGCCGAGTAAGCGGATCACTTCGGCGGATTCAGGCAGCACGTCTTCCAGAGTTCCAGCAACGTGCCATGCAACGTCCAGGCCAACGTGATCGATAAGTTCAATCGGTCCCATTGGCATTCCGAATCGCTTGATCTCGCGGTCAAGTTCTGTGCCGTCATGACCTTCCATGACCATACGGACAGCTTCGCCGATGTAAGGGAACAGTACTCTGTTGACCAGAAATCCGGGTGAATCGCTGGTGACGATTGGAGTTTTACCCAGCTTCTTCGCAAGTTTTAAAAGTGTGGCCACGGTTTCCAGGCTCGTACCTGATGCTCGAACCACTTCAACAAGATCCATGCGATGGACGGGGTTAAAGAAGTGCAACCCAGCAACTCGATCTGTTCGAATAGTTGCGGAAGCCATTTCGGAAACCGACAGCGCAGACGTGTTGGATACGATGATTGCTTCGGGCTTCAGTACGGAGTCCAGTGACGCAAAGACGGATTTTTTGACTTCCATCTTTTCGACGACCGCTTCAATCACCAGGTCGCAGTTGGTCATGTCATTAAAGTTGTCAGTTACGGAAACGCGACTCAGCACGTTGTCACGTTCTGACGCAGATAACTGTTTTCGAGCGACCATTTCATCCAGCAGGTCGCTTACACGATTCAGACCGGCTGCTGCCAGTTCGGGAGTCAGTTCTTTGAAGACGACCGAATAGCCCTTCAAAGCCGCCAACTGTCCGATGCCGGCACCCATTGCACCGGCACCGATAATTCCGATGCAGCGCACGTCTGGCTGTGGGTAAAGGTGCTCCCTGGCTGATGAAGTGATCTCAGGGTTGAGTTTCAGGGAATCCACCGAACGAGCTTTCTCTCGCCATAAAAACAGATTCAACAGATTGCGGCACGTTGGTGTTTCAATAAGGTTCGCGAACTCTCGCCGTTCAACGGCGTAGCCATCTGCGTGATTGTCGAAGGCAGCCGAAACTGCTTTCACTGCCGCTGGTAACGCGGGGTAGTTTTCTGCATCGCGAGCGATCCGGCGTTCTGTGGTTCTCATAACAAACCAGCGGCCCACGCCTGAATCGGCAAGTAACCGCAGAGCTCGCGACTTGACGCTGCGCCGTGACGTTGCCGCTAACTTGCCGCTTGCCAATCGATCCGCGAAGGTGTTTACCAGATTTTCCCAACCCGCTTCGTCAGCGATGGCATCTACGAGGCCCGCTTTCAAAGCCTTTGCTGCAGTGAGCTTCGTGCCCTGAAGAATCATGGGCAGTGCGTTTATCAGCCCAACGCGTTTCGGCAGTCTCTGAGTGCCCCCCCAGCCGGGAATCAGGCCGAGCTGTACTTCCGGAAGCCCCATCCGCGTTGCCGAACTGTCCATTGCGATTCGATGTCTACACGCCAGTGCGAATTCCAGGCCGCCACCAAGGCAGGGGCCATGAATGGCGGCCACTGTCGGCATCGGCAATCGCTCGATTCGGGCAAACAGATCCTGACCGGCGCTGATCACCTCTTCCACTTCTTTTCGAGTTCGCAGTGACGCAATCTTGTTAACGTCGGCTCCCGCGAAAAATCCCGAAGCCTTCGCGCTGCGGAAGACGACTGCTTTCGGGCGAGTCACTTCCAGTTGCTCCACCACGGCAAGGAGGTCTCGGATGACCGAATCGTCTAATACGTTCATGCTATGATCTGCAACGTCGACCCAGACGGTGGTGACTCCCGTTTTGCCTGTTTCCATTCGGAAATGTCTTATATGTCGTGTCATCGTGTTTCCTTCCATCAAATTCAGTTGCTGTTTTCTACAACCATCGCGACGCCCTGGCCTCCGCCGACGCACAGTGTTGCGAGTCCTCTCTGCAGTCCCTTTTCTTTCAGAGCTCGCAGCAACGTGATGATCATGCGAGTCCCCGTTGTTCCCACTGGATGGCCCAATGCGATGGCTCCGCCGTGTATGTTCAAACGGTCTACCGGTATTGTTCCCAACGCTTTGGAAAGGCCCAGTTCTTTTTTGGCGAACTCGTCTGATTCAAACGCAGCAAGGCACGCCAGCACCTGAGCTGCAAAGGCTTCATTGATTTCGAACAGGTCGAAGTCATTCAGGTTCAGGCCCGTTTGTTTCAATAACTTTGCGGTTGCGTAGACAGGGCCAAGTCCCATGCGAGACGGATCGCAGCCTGCGATGGCATAACTGGTGACGTAGCCCAATGGCTTGACCGAATCTGAATCGACGAGATCGGATCGAGTCAAAACAACAGCCGCCGCGCCGTCCGTGAGCGGGCAGCTGTTGCCGGGGGTAACAGATCCGTCCGCGTCGAATATCGGACGCAGTTTTTTTAACGCCTCGATCGTTTGATTCGAGCGTGGTCCATTGTCCTTTTCGATAAGATTGCCGGGCGACGTTTCGAACGGAGTGATCTCACCAGACAGAAAACAGCGTTCGCGAGCTGCCGCGGCTTTGACGTGACTGTCCAGTGCGAAACGGTCCTGAGCTTCTCGCGAGATCTTGAATTCGCGAGCCAGCTTTTCCGCCGTTTGCCCCATGTTTAGTCCGCAAAACGGATCGGTCAGGCCAAGCATGACTCCGGGAACAGGTTTCAAATGTTTTGGACGCAACCGACTTAAGATCTTCATTTTGGCGAACAAGGTTTTTGCTCGCGCAAGGTCCGCCAGCAGCTTTGTTGCCGACTTGCCAACAAGCAGAGGAATGTTCGACATCGATTCGGTGCCACCCGCGACAACGGTGTTGGCTCGCCCTTCGTTCAGAATCTGCCATGCCTGAAGAATGGATTCCATTCCGGAAGCACAGTTGCGATTAACCGTGTGCGCAATCCGGTTCTGCGGCACGCCTGCTTTGAGTGCGATTACGCGAGCGATGTTGGCGGAATCGGCTGGCCCCGATACGTTGCCCATCACAACTTCATCGACGCGTCCGGTCGCAATGTTTGCTTTCCCTAACGCAGCCGCAACGGCAGACACACCAAGGTCCACCGCATGAACGTCGACCATCGCGGTGTAGGCCTTGCAGAACGGCGTTCTCATTCCGCTAAGAATTGCCAGAGAAGAGGAAGACATGGTTGGGGCTCCTTGGAGGAGAGGGCAGGTTTTCGGGTTTCATTTGTCATTTGTCATTGGCGCACTCGGCGGTTCGACGTCATTCAACATATCGCGTCGTTCCACGCCATCGCCCGCCGAGGCGTCTCGGCCTCCCGGCACTCGGCGAAGGTGGCGGCGGATGACTTTGCCGAGGAAGCTGCGAGGCAGGTCGCCTTTGCAGACTTCGATGGATTTTGGTCGTTTGTGAGCGGATAGGTGTTCTTTACAGAACTCGGTGATGCTGGTTTGGTCGAACGTAGCGTTGTCGTTAAGGACGATGAAGGCTTTGACGACTTCTCCTTTGTGTTCGTCGGGGATACCGATGACGGCGGCATCTTTGATGGAAGGATGTTTCTTCAGCACCGCTTCAACTTCCTGTGGATAGACGTTGAAGCCGGACGTGATGATCATGTCTTTTTTGCGTTCCATGATCTGAAACAAACCGTCGTGCGTAATGCGAGCCAGGTCGCCGGTGTGCAGCCAGCCGTCGTTGGCTGTTCCGTTGGGTGTGTTCAGGTGAGCGCCTGCCAATGGAAGTCCTGAGGCAAGGCGTTCGCGGATGTCGTGCCAGTAGCCGAGCATTACCTGAGGCCCTTTGACCAGCAGTTCTCCGACTTCGCCAAGCATCACGTCGTGGGCACCTGTTTCCGAATCGACCAGTCGGCATTCGGTGTCCGGCAGTGGCAGACCGATGGTGCCGAAGTGAGCCGCACCTTCAAGCGGACCGACGTGAGTGACCGGCGAAGCTTCTGAAAGTCCATAACCTTCGACCACCAACGCTCCCGTGTGTTCGGCAAATTCGCGGCCGACGGCTTCCGGCAATGGGGCTCCTCCGCTGATAACCCATTTCAGCGATTTCAAGTTTGCGGGGTGCTTGCGAAGGTGCTCATTCATCGCCACCAGCATCGCCGGGACAGCATGAAAAACTGTGGGACGGTGTTCTTCGATCATGCGAATCGTCTTTCGCACGTTGAAGCGGTGATCCATGATTAAAGTGCCAATCATGGCGGCTCCGCCCATCACGTTTGTCGACAGTCCATAGCTGTGGAAGAACGGCAGTACGGCAAGCAGCTTTTCTTTGCCGACGGCGGCTCCTGCCCAGTAGAACTGCTGCCATGCGTTGGCCACCATGTTGCGATGACTTAGCGTGACCGCCTTGGGATCACCCGTGGTGCCACCCGTTGGCAAAATGTAGGCTGGAGTGGTGGCCCAGTTCTTCGATTCAGAGGGCGCATCTTCGACCGGCTTGATCACTCCTCGGCGCGCCATCGCTTCGGTCATGAGCGCATCAAGTTTAGGAACGGGCGAAGAGTCGTCGGAATCTTCTGCCATCAGTTCATCCCAGAACCAGCCAACGTGTTCGTTGGCGGTCATCCACCACAAGCCGGTGCGTTTTTTACGCAGGTACAGATAACCGAGCTGTTCGAACAGTGGCAATCGAGGACGCAGCGATACGAACAGCGTTTTGTCGGGGCGATGGGGGCCGGAAATTAGTGCGGCCAGCATGTCCAGGCAGATGACCACTTTGCAGTCAGTGGCTTCCAGCATGCGATCGGTTTCTTCCTGTACGGCCATTGGGCTTAAAGCAACGGCGATTGCTTCAGCGCGCCAGATGCCGTTCAGGGCAATGATGTACTCGGGAATGTTGGGCAGCAAAATGCCAACTCGGTCACCGGGTTTTACGCCAAGTCGCCTTAGTGCAGCAGCGGCACGAATGGCGTCGAGGTTAAGCTCTTCCCACGTCCACTCAACGTCGTTGTAGTGGCAGGCGATGCGACCTGGCATCAGACAGGCCGCTCGTTCGAGCAGCACCCATGCGGGAATGTCCGGGTAATCCAGTGTTCGCGGAACTCCCGCGGGATAACGGACAATGCTTGAAGCGTCGTTTAGGGACGTAGTCCCCCCGAAAATCTTTGCCATCACACACCTCGCTTGCAGAGCACAATTTGCTGCTGATCGATGGACCGGCAACTTGTTGTGATGTTGTGGAGGCGATCTGGTTTCAGACTTTCAAGTAGTCTCTGCCGTTGTTTGACAATCGCTTGTATGTCAGTAGGTTTTGCCTGACAGCAGGCGTTTGTCGTTGAGCATCCGCTCAACTAATCGGCAATGCCGTATATTATGCAGAGACACCCTTCCTTCCGGGTTTGGTTACCTGATGAAAGCAGGTCGCAGTTTTAATACTTAGAGTCTTCAATGGTCTGACAGGTTCCGAAAAACGTTTGGGAATATGTTGTTGATAGTTGAACGACGTTTGAAGGTCATGATTACTTACGAATTTTTCTCTTCATTGCGTTGATTGGTTTGTTTTTGTTTTCATGACTTTCGTTTACCCAGTGGCCAGATATTTCAGGCTTTCCTTGCCGTTGACCGCGGGCTAAATTTTGCAGATGCCGCTGTTGGGTTGTTTGAGCAGCGGGGTGAGTTGTTCAACCGAAAGCCTACACCTGAAACGGATCAAAAGCCAAATCGTGAAAACTGCTTTGTGTCGCAACGCCTTTTCAATAAACAGTTTACGTCGAAATAAAATTCGCCTGAATGATGCTCGCCAGCAGCACGTTTTGCTGTTTTCCGAATGACCGATTGACGAGACTCAGTAGTTCAGAGCTGTTACCAACCGGCTCGCTGGCAAACGCCTGTTACTGAGTCTCGCCTTGGGTGGCGGGGCTGGTGAGAGCACCGAACGTGACTTGGTTAGCGGCGAGTTCGGAAGATTCGTCCCAGGTCTCGAAACTGAACCGTTGAAAGTTCAGCCACAGCATCGCCCGGAACTGCTCCGCCGTCGCGATCGTACTGGTACAGCATTCCATCCGGCAGCACAAAGTACCACCCATTGGTGCCAAGCAACCAACGTTCACCAAGACCCAGATAGTTCTCGAACAGGTTTGCGGTGGCTCTTAGCCCCTCGGTCTGCTGCACGGCGGTGACAATGGAATCAAGATTTGCGGCTTGATCGTCGTCAGTCATGACAGACGGCTGCACAAGAGCGTCTCGATTGTTGAACATCTCTGGCCCCAGCTCAGCAACGACGTTGCCAGTGGCTCCTTTTCCGCCGTCCCACATGTGCAGGTTGCCATCGGGAGTCATGAAGGTCCAGCCTTGATTGGACATCATCCACACTTCGCCGCGACCACCCCAATTCAGGAAGTCGTTTTTGGTATTGTGGATCTGCAGACTGCCATGCAGGAACTCAGCAAGCCGTGGCATGTCCTGCGGACGGTCTCCGTTTCCATCCTGTACCAGCATGTCGTTGCCATCGCCGCCGTTCATCTGGTCTTTGCCGCCTTGACCGTATAGACGGTCATTTCCCGTTCCGCCAGACAACATGTCGTTGCCGTCACCGGCCAGCAGCACGTCCATACCGGCACCGCCGAACAGTCGATCAGCGGCGTCGCTGCCCACAAGTGCGTCGTTGCCGTCGCCGCCCACCAGAATATTCAGCTGGCCTGATGACTGACTGACATCCAGCCAATCGTCTCCGTTGCCACCTTCCATAATCAGCGTGTCGATGTTTGCGAAGAAGACGTCCAGTTGGCCCAGGTCAATTTCGCTGCCGACGGCTGCGACCACGTCGTTTCCGTCTGTGCCTTTAACAACCAGCGTGTCGTTGCCTCGTCGACCTCCGTTAACGTTTACGGGAATCGCCATGGCAGTGCCATCCGCTGACATCACGACAGTGAACCGCTCGCCCGTTTGGTCAGACCCACGCAGGTTGATGCCGCCTACTTCGTCCGCCGGGCGTTCCAGCAGCACTCGACCGCTGTCAACATCGACGACCTGCACGGTTCCACCGTTCACGTGGACTTCGACGTTATTTATGCCCTCTCGTTCTGTGTTGACGTCCAGAACTTCCGTGCCCTTCAGAAAGAACAGGTTTGTTTGCAGTCCTTCAATGCCGGAATTGCGTTCGATGATGTCTGACAATCGAGTGTTCTCAATTTCAGCCAGAGCATCGCCTTCGAAGACGTTCTGATACCAGTATCGATCACCGGCTCGCAGACGTTCGAACTGATCAATGATAATGGTTGTGAAAGTTTCGCCCATGGACGAGCCGGCCAGATGGTCTTCTGCCAGGCCGCCGACCCACAGGTCGATGTTGTCGACTGAACCGTATGTCTCTTCCAGCTTGCGAGCAAGTTCTGGATCAGACGTGATTTGATCGAACGAAGTCACCGGCTGCAGCCCCAGGTCAACTCGCACCTGGTTGTAGTCTGCCAAACCATGATCGCGACCGCGCTGAATGTTCAACGACGCCAGATCCAGGCCGCCCGAACCGGGTGGTCCGAACAGGAAGTTCCGAATGTCGTCCACGACCTGAGCGTCAAGTTCCTGAGCCGCCTGGCTGGCTGCACCTCGGAAGATTGCATCGATGCCGATCGCCGCCACTTGATCTGGCCGGAAGAAGGCTGACGCCAGGTCAATGTTGCCGCCTTCGACCACGTTGCCGTCGGCATCCAGCAGCTGCAATTCCGGAGACAGCAGGCTGTGCCCGAATCGGTAAGCAGCGGTCGAAAATTCGTTGGCGATACTCGGATTCACCGTTGGATCGTAGCCGCCGTATTCGCTGATCGCGTCGGCTCCGTGCAAAGCTGGCAGGTATTCGTTGAAGGTAATCGCCTGAATTTCAGCTCGCACAATCGCCCGAGCCTGCTGATACAGTTCTTCGTCGGTCAGCGAAGAATCTTCTGCAGCAAGTTCCGTCGCAATACGATTGTGTTCTCGCACAAAGATTGTTTGCATCGATGTCAGAGCGATGTTTTCATTGGCTCGAACGTCTCCCGCAAGAAACAGAGTTTCAGAGGTGCCACCCGCGTTGGCAAAGCCTTCTGTGTTAAACGGCAGCAGGTCGCCATCGCTGGTTTTCAGCAGCCCACCTTCGAAGGTGCGTAATGCGTCGGCTCGTTCCTGGTCAGAACCGTACACCACGGAGCCGTCGATGAAAGCGGTGATTTCGTTTAGCTGCTGACGAATACCGTCGCTCGATTCATCGCCTTCGACGTAGCCGGACCGAGTTAATGGGATTTCAGCGGTGCCGGTTGCAAACGGGTCGAAGTAAGCATCGCCCAGCGGCACTTCGATGTTGAATTCTTCCGATGGGTCGGAACCTTCGGACAGGTCGATATCGTGATCGACGAATTGTCCCCAGATCCAGACGAAGTCGGTGAGGTTTCGGTCGTTGACGATCGATTCGCTTTGAGCAATCACCTCATTGCTGATCTCGCGAGCACTCGGAAGGGCTTCGCCGGATGGCGACGACACACCATCGGCATATTCCACGATCGTCAGGCGCAGCAGTTCAATGTCTGTGCTGCCCCATTCCGGGTTGTCGATGTTGTTGCCCGTGCCGTCGATTGAGGCGGAAACGGCAGACAACATCTGTCGCTCTTCGCAGACTTCCGCCTGCTGAATTTTTGCACGGTTGGAACGTGAACGTCGTTGAGATCGTTTCATTGCGAATGCCCTTCAATCGATTTTGAAACAGCCTCAGAACAAGTGCGCGGCGATAGCGCAGAAAGGTCGTTCGGGGGACTGCAGAGACGGGATACCTGCAGAGAAATCCCTGCAGGTTGCTTCATCGATCTTGCCGGCAATGAAAGAAGCTTCATGAGAAGATTTCAAAGCGGTGACAAACTTAACTGACACCCATCATCAACACTCCTCATATAAGTCTAAACGCAGGTCAGCCTTGATGATCGTCTGGAAAAGTCACATTTTTGTTGGCACGACTCTTCCTGGAACAGCAACCGGCGCGGCTGGAATAATCGATTCTTTTAGAGTATTGCTCAAAAAGATGCCTGCACGGTGGGCGCATGAATCTCGTAGCGACAACGGAACGGCACGGCACGGCACGGCACGGCGACCAGAACGTTCCACGTCCTGTCTCAATCCACGCCCTTTCTCACTCCAGCCCACCAGGTCAAGAACGACGCGCTTGTAAGCTGGACAGCGCAATTCTCAATCAGCCGCAAGGCGCTAGCCTCGTTTTTTTTCCGCCTGTCGTTACCCACAACAATTTTGATGGCCACCAGCAAATTGGTTGGCTGTTCTTGTTTGCGGGGCAAAGCTCCATTCGTTTGCCTGGCCTTTGGCCCGAATTTGACACTTGCAAATTCAGATTCGTGGGCAGAGACAAGGTTGTTTCCCCTGGTTGGCAAAAACCGGGGCTAACGCCAACGCCGTGAAGGATTCTTGAGCTGAAACCCAATGAGTTAAAGCGAGACATCGCAGTCTGGAGTTTGGGTGCGTTCAAGTCACGAAGTGACGTTAGGTGATAGCCACGGGCGCGAGCCCGTGGAACAGCATTCGACAGTCGTTTTCAGTCCTGAAGGGACGACAGGCAACAACGCGAAATGACACGCCTATCGTCCCTTCGGGACTTTTCGTCTGACTTTTTGCAAACCACGGGCTCGCGCCCGTGGCTACTACCTGCCGTCACTTCGTGACTGAAACGCATTCGACATGACTGCCTCTTCTCCAGTTCAAACAGTGTTTTTGCTTTTCAAAATCCTTCACTGCGTTGGGCGAACGCCCTGTGGCTGATGTGGCTGATCCGGTATCTTTCAAGCTCGCTTCCAGTATGGCGGCTGGCACCGAACGTGGAGCATTGAATCGCCGGCGATCCTGTTTCACGGCCGACATGTTAACGCTGGTGATTACCAATGCGGCTGCTCCCATTCTGACCGCTCCTTAAAGCGTTATGTGGCTGCGATTGCAACTCTGGCCGCGTCAACCAGTGGAGCCGTCGTTCGGCAGGCTTTCTTTCATCAGGTTGTGAACGAAGTGTCGCGAGAGAAATCGTCGTCGCGAGATTCTGTTGCTGTGATGGCATCGGATTGCAACCTGCGTCAGACACAGCCTTCACTTTCTCGTATTCACCAACGTTGGATCAACTGTGTCGATCGCGCCGATTTGCCGGTTCTGCCGATGCCTTTTCATTGAGCATCTTTGCCAGGCATGTTGGCCAGCGTTGGATAGTGATCTCCATTGCCGGGGATTTTGCCCTGGTGGGAATAACCATTAAATCACAAGACATTAACTGCGTTTTTACAGGTGAAACACAGACTTTCCGCAGTCAGGAGGTACTTGTCGACACACGAACCATTGGTCTGGCACGCCTATTGCTTTCCATAGATTCGGTTGCTTAGCAACATCGGGATCAAGGATCGATTACTCAGCTGATCGCATGTCTGCAAATTTTCAGAGCAACAACAGAACGATTTTGATCGTCGGCTCGACTGAAATTTCAAACACATGCCTTTGTTAGGAGCCTGCAATGAATTTTCTGAAGAAGAACTGGTTTCCCGTTTTGATGACACTGATCGCTGCCGTGTCGCTGTACGATACCGCGCTGATTGTGAAGTTCAGTGACACGATTCATGGAATGGAAGAAAATCCAATTGGAATCTGGCTGCTGTCCGTTGGTGACGGCAGCATCTGGCTGTTTGTTCGAGCCAAAGTGGCTGGCACCTTAACTGTACTGAGCGTGCTGACACTGATGTACAGATGTCGCAGCAACAAAACTCTTCCCGTCACGTCGTCGATTGCCGCTTACCAAACCGGCCTGTTTACCTATCTGACATTCGCCTAGAACAGCAGGCTGAAGGCACCGACACTTTCGAGAATCGCCTGCTTACCTGCCGGTACGCAGACGCAGAAATGCGTGGGCCATCCACGCGTATAAACACTCCTTCGTCATTCCCGCGCAGGCGGGAATCCACCGGACAGTGTGGCGGCTGAATTCCCGCCTGCGCGGGAATGACGGTTGGGGGTGGGAAATGACGGTCGTAGCGACAACGTCGCGGCTCGGCGATTAGCACTTCCCACGTCTTGCGGCGATCCACGCCACCAGGTCAAGGACGAAGCCCTTGTTAGTCGTCGTCTTCGACGATTGGCAGTTCGGAATTTCGTTGGCGTTCCATGGTGATCTTGCGACCACCGTTGGTGTATTCGACAAAATTCAGATACGCTCGCATCAACATCAGACCGCGTCCGCATGGGCGATCGATAAAATCGTCGGCTGTTGGATCAGGAACGTCTTCGGGGATGAAGCCTTCGCCCTGATCTTCCACTTCCACACGCATCATTTCGTCGCCGACATCCGCGTGTACCGTAACCAGCTTGGCAACGTCGCTACCATTGCCATGTCTGATGGCATTAGTGATCGCTTCTTCCAGCGACAGTCTCATCGCGAAGATGTCCCGCATGCTGTATTCATGCTTCTCCATCAACGTCACAATCTGCTCCTGCACAGCCAACCCTTCGGTTGTGTCGCTGGGGATTGCAACGCGGATCTGCGAGACCTCAGGCATGTGGGGACGTACTCCAGAATTAGGCTGGTCAGCAGCCTGACTGTTCCACTGCGAACGACAATTGTTGCTGTATTCACGCCTCTGCGACACGTTCGCGTCGCAGTTGTCTTGAAGAAGACCTGACGGAAAGCAATCGCTGACTACTAGAATTTCGACAAAGCGTCGTCAAGGTCGTCACATAGAGTCAGCACTTTGTGCAGCTGCGTGATCTTGAATACGTCCAGAATGTCTTTCTGGATGTTACACAGGGCACAGGTGCCACCAGCCGCTGAGACTTTCTTGTGCATGGTGATAAGCTTGCCCAGAGCAGCACTGGAAAGGTATTCGACCAACGAAAAGTCCAGAACGATCTGCTTGCGACCGTCCTGATCGACCAGCCCAAACAACTCCTGACCAATCTGGTCAATGTTGGCTTCGTCGAGAATTTTCTTGTCCAAAAATCGAGCGACCGTGACCGACCCAATTTCTTCGATGTCAATACGCTGATCTGACATTCAACAGCCTCAATTCAATGCTGTACTTTTCGGTTGCCGCTGACTTATACAGAAGCCCGCCGACTGTTTGACGCCGCAAGACGATTTGCGAAGTCATAAATCATTCGTCAGGCTTCGCATCGCAAAACCTGAACTTTATTTAGCATAGCACATTAGTGCATTCGGCGGCACTGTCAAGCCGTCGATTCAGTGGAACTCCGCACGGTTTACAGCTTTTTAAGGCCACCAGGTTTCCCGGAACACATTTCCATAGCCTGGCTGATAGAGCCAGGCTGCTCAAACCGGGATTCCATGACAACCGGTAATCCAATTTTCCATCGGCACCCCAGGAATGTGGGGGAAAGCCCTGCTTATCCGATTTTACGCAACGGAGGGCCGAGAGCACGAAACTTCAAGGCTGCCAAGTTCGGCAGTCGGGCACAGCGTTTTGTGAAAATGGGTTATCAGCTTCAGGTCGTAAGCTGTGGAAGCCACTTCTCGTGATTTGTTGTGCCTGGCTTTTTCAACCAGCCAAACGCAATCTGTGGCCTGCAGGCAGTTGGCGATGTGTTGCGTAACAACTGGAGTGACGTACGAATCGCGATTTCCGGAGATCAACAGCACGGGGTGTCGAATGTTGGCAGCTTCACGTTCAAGGTGCACATAGCGGCAGCCGTTTTTTCGTTCGCTAAGCCGGACAGCTTGTCGCAACGTAAATTCAACGTGCCATGCCGGCAATTTGCTGAAGAACCAGTCTGGAACGATATAGCGAGAATAGCGGGAAATGAAGCTCTTCAGCATCCCCATGGTGCTGTAGGCGCCATCGGTGACCGCAGAAGTGATTTGTGGAAATCGACAGGCCGCAACAAGAGCCGCCGCGCCGCCTCGGCTGACTCCGAATATTCCCAAGGGAAGGTGGTTAAGATTCGGGGCCTGTTTCACAAACTTCAAAACCGCTTCAATGTCGGCGATTTCGGATTCTGTCACCCAGTGGCGAGGCGTGTCGGTTTGCAGATGGTTAGCGTGAATGTCTCGAAATTCGAACGAAAGCACGGCGAATCCGGCTTCCACAAGACCGCTGCAATAGTGTTCTGCCGACCAATGGTCGGCGCGAAGTTCCGGGCAGAAAATGATCAGGCCGATCGGATTGCCAGAAGGGCTGTGCAGGCTGGCTTTCAGGTTGTTAGAACCGTCAAACGGAATCGAAAGCTGTAAAGCAGACCTGCTGGATGCAGAATGGGCCGCTCCAAACAGCGGAACGTTTTCGAACAGCCGGCAAATCCGACGCGAGGCGAATTGGCGATAGCCAATGTCTGCCATAATCAGCAGCACGGCTACGGACGTAATTGTCCAAACAAACGCCACGGTATCCTCCGCCGATTCACGCCCTTTGTTTCGTGTGATTCAGGTCATGCCGACCCACGCGAATGGCATGCTAGCTGCGAAATTGCCCTTCAGGAACCCCCATTTGCAAACCTAAGCGGCAAAATCTGAGATGATCAGCGAAACGTTCTGGCCACCGAATCCGAAACTATTGGACAAACAGGTGCTGACCTTCTTTTGTCGAGCTTCGTTTGGAATGTAGTCCAGGTCGCACGCTGGGTCGGGAGTGCTGTAGTTCATTGTTGGCGGAAGAACGCCGTCACGCATGGCCAGCAGGCAGGCAATGGCTTCTACGCTGCCAGCCGCAGCAATCAGGTGTCCCAGCATGCTTTTGATGCTGGAAACAGGAGTATTGTACGCGTGTTCACCCAAGCCGCCTTTAACCGCCTTGGTTTCCACCTGATCGTTGACTTTTGTGCTGGTTCCGTGTGCGTTGACATAGCCAACCTGTTCCGGATTTACTTCAGCGTCTTTCAAAGCCATTTTGATGCAGGCGATGGCTCCGCGACCGTCCGGGTGAATGTCGGTAATGCGATAGGCATCAGCCGTTGAACCGTAGCCTTTGATTTCGCCGTAAATCTGAGCTCCACGTGCTTTTGCGTGTTCCAGTTCTTCCAGAATCAGCATGCCGGCACCTTCGCCGATAACGAACCCGTCGCGGTTCAGGTCGAATGGGCGAGACGCTCCTTGCGGGTCTTCGTTATGTTCAGACAACGCGGTCAACAGATTGAAGCCCGTCAGCCCGAACGGGTGAATCATGCTGTGAGCACCGCCGGACAACATCGCGTCGGCGTCGCCTCGACGAATGATTTCACTGGCTTCGCCAATCGCCTGACTGGACGCCGCACAGGCGGTAAGGCAGTTCAGGTTTGGTCCCTGAGCGTTGAACAGGCTGGCCAGGTGAGCGGCCGGCATGTTGGGTTCCAGTTCCAGTTCGAACTTGGGGTTCATGGACACCAGAAACTCTTTGGTGAAGCGTTCCAGGTCGACGTCGCCATTTTTGTTGGCGTTGGCCACAAGGCTCATAAACTGGATAAAGTCCTGCTGACCTTCGCCCGCACCCAGATAGACGCCCAGTCGAGCAGGGTCGAAGGATGAAGAATCGGAGATGCCCGAATCTTTCATGGCCTGCGAGGCGGCTCCGATAGCGAAGCGGATATTCCGACCGGCATCGGCAAAACGCGACGGATCGGGAACGTAGGAATCGAAGTCGAAATTACGAACTTCGGCAGCAAAGCGAGTCGGAAAATTGCTGGCATCGAAGTGAGTAATCGGGCCTACTCCACTGCGGCCTTCCAGCAGTCCGGACCACATTTCGTCAATGCTGTTTCCCAATGGAGTGACGCAGCCAATTCCGGTAACAACCACTCGACGCTTCATCATTTTTCTCTTTGCAATTTGTATCAATTAGTTCTGCATTCATCTGCGGCGGCGATGCTTCGCCCGCGGAATTCAGGACGCAGATTCTCCGGTGCCAGCCTTGCCGACGGTCAGAATGTCCAGCAGGTTCATTTTAAACACAAAGTTCTTCTGGTCGATGCGGCTAAGCTGCGGATCGTCCGACGAAAGGTGAACGAACACGATTTCGGCTTCGGCAACAAGGCGATCTTCGACAGTTGCCACAACTTTGACCGAACCGCCTTCTTCTCGAGCATCTTCCAAAGTGGCAGAATAAATTAACTGGTCACCTGGGCACGCCCAACTGTGGAATTCCACTTTGGGAACTTTGGCCAGAATGACGTTGTATTGAAAATCGTTTTTTTCACCCAGCAAAATGCCACCGGTTTGAGCCATGCCTTCAATCATTAAAGACGCGGGCATCACGGGAAAGCCGGGGAAGTGGTCGTGAAGGTGCTCTTCTGCAAGAGACACATTCTTGACCGCTTTAGCGGACTCACCGGAATTGAACTCGATGAATTTATCAACCCAATACCAACGCATCGAATACTGCCTTGATCGAAGACTGCCTTAAGCGAATACAACACTGATGGTTCGGCGACAAAAAATCAGACCACCTGAGGGCTCGAGAGCTTGTCGTTTCATGAAGTGTAAGACTGATCTGAGGCCGGCAGAATGCATTATGCCGACCTCAGAAATCGTAGTCCTGCGAACAACGCGGGGAACTTGCCCGATTGTTCATTTACCGGGGCTTGTACCGCTGCATCAGATGCAGCGGTCAATTGACTAGCCCAGGCGAGAAGCAATGAATTTGCCAATCATGTCGACAGTGAACAGATCCGGGATCTTGCTGACCTGTGGATCCTGAGCGAACTTATCCACATCAGCGTGTGGCATCTTTTCGCGAAGTTGAGCGATACCGTCAGCGGTAACTTTTCCGTCTGCAACAAAGCCCGAATCAGCAACTGCAAGATTCTCTGGGAACAGTTCGCCGCGAGGAATCTTAATGTCGAAGTTCTTTTCAAGTCGAAAAACGATATCAAGAAAGTCGATTGATTCTGCGCCAAGATCGCCAATCAACGTGGCTTCAGGAGTGACTTCGTCGTCATCTACTCCCAGTGCGTCGACTAGTGTTTCCTGAACCTTCTCAAAGATCTCTTCAGAGGATGCCATCAAAAACGTCTCCTTTTGTCGCACCTTCTTGAGTGCAGACGAGGACTCACCGCCGAACCCAGCAACCTGTTTGGCCAGGCGATGATGGCGAAACATGGTGTTTATAAAAATTCTTCGAAGCCCCCAAGCCTCGAAAAATGGTCCGCAGAGTCTACGGACCGCGTCTCCAAAAATCGACCACGAAGCTCGCGGAAGGAAGACCTGCATGCCAGTTTTCGGCCAGAATCGTCTCCGAGACTCGCCGAAAACCTCGGTTTTCGTGATTAAATGCCGCCCAAAGTCAAACCACCGTCAACTTTGAGAATCTGCCCTGTCACGTACGAAGAAGACTCCTGAGCGAAGAACAACACCGCATTTGCGATGTCTTCCGGCAGACCAAGTCGACGAGCCGGGATCTTTTTCTTGATCTCAGCCCCCGCCATTTCAACCACAGCTTCCGTCATATCTGTCTGAATAAAGCCCGGAGCAACCGCGTTGGCAGTAATTCCTCGGCGAGCCAATTCTGTGGCAATGCAGCGAGTAAAGCCTTCGACGCCGCCTTTGCTGGCCGCATAGTTTGCCTGACCCGGATTACTGACATCAGCCGCAACACTGGACATGTTTATGATGCGTCCGTATCGCTGAGACATCATCTGACGCGTTACTGATTGGCAGAAGTTGAACACGCTGGTCAGGTTTGTGTCGATGACAGCCTGCCACTGATTGGAATCCATAGTTGCCAGCAGGCCGTCTTTAATGATGCCCGCATTGTTGACAAGAATGTCCAGGCTGCCCCACATCTCAACAACGTCGTTGATAACTTTCTCTGCCGCTGCTTTGTCACAGACGTCGGCCTGAAAAGCCTTCACTTCAAAACCCAAAGCTGCTTGAGCCGCAACAATTTCGTCAGCCGCTGTTGAGCTGGAGTTGTAGACGAAGGCAACTTTGGCACCGTCTGCCGCAAGCTTTTCCACAATCGCTCGGCCAATACCACGGCTTCCACCCGTCACCAGTGCGACACGTCCATTAAGACTCATTTGAATCATCTTTCGAATTGATAGTTATTCCGCAGCGAAAATAGCTACAGTCAGGCGTTTCCACCACAGAACAAATTTGCAACTTGCTCATCGCTTGACGGCAAGAATTTACTAACAAAGAAGCGTCTCACAAAGGCAGCCGCAACTTACACAGACCGTAAAGCATCTGGACGAATCTGCTCAAAAAGCTCTTTCATCGAAGCCTGAATCCGTTCGTCTGCACTGGCCATGTCGGGCCTGTAATTGAACAGGTTTTGCTTCGATAGAATGATCTTCGCACTCACCGCAGACAGTTCGCCGACGGTGCCTGCAGCGACAAAGCTGGCAGTGTCTGCGTCGTTCTTCTTTAGGGTTGCGGTGATCTTTAATGTCTGACCAGGCTTCAGAAAGTTGTTGAACTTTACAGCCTTCGCCTGCTTCAACAACAACGTGCTGAATGCAAAGTCGTCGGTGACGCGCGACAGCCAGGCACAGCTTTGCACCATTGCCTCAACCATCAACACTCCCGGCAATACAGAAAAGCCCGGAAAGTGGTCCTGAAGGTACTCTTCAGCCAGTGAGACATTTTTTATTGTAGAAATCGATTCACCGACAGATAGCTCAGTGATACGATCGACGAGGCAGAATTTCATGGTTTGCTGACTAATGGGTCAGGATGTTTAAGCGTGAAATCAGGTTCCCATCCGTACACCTCGCGAACGGATATGTCCGGGAAAGGCTGGAAGGCTGCGCAACTATAGCCACTGAAATTTTTACCTACAATCAAAGTATGGAAATGTGAGTCGGAATTTTCCGCCTCAGTGTTGTGCCGCCTTCATTTGTTGGAAAAACAGTTCAGCTTACCCAGTCCGCTTAGTTTCATTCTTGCCAAAAGAAATTCTCGAATCTTCAAAGGCGGGAAACTTGCCGCAGATCGACGCGACTTAGTGGCACCAATTGCCATAAACCAACACACTACCGTAATCGTTAGAACTTGACACGGGCAAGTAAAACACTGCATTATCTGTATTTTACCTAACTTGCTTGTGTTACCGAAATGCCCCATGCTATAGTCCGGTGACGTGTTTGGGCAACGCCCTGAGGGGTTCTCGAAACATTCACGTTGGCTTCATTTGGGTGAATGTGGGCCGAAATCATCCACGTTGGGCTCATCGTTACTGAAGTTCTACATTTGTATGTGAGTTTGCACGGGGGGCGTTCTCCGTGACATTTCAGATTCTGAATCAATTTGTGATTCAATTGGAGGGGTTAATTGAACATGCGTTATGTTCTGACACTCGCAGCTGCAGTATTAATGACTGCTTCTGCACAGGCTGGTGGCTGCTTCGGCGGCAAGGTTAGTTCTTGTTGCTCTGCTCCTTGTGCCTCTAGCTGTAGCCCATGCGGT